>JAYTNH010000089.1:0-1897 GCA_043748395.1 Ilumatobacteraceae bacterium
CGAGCGTGACGACCGTCTCGGCGAGCACCTTGCCCGGAATGACGTGGTACGTCAGCACCGCCTTGAGCATTTCAGTGTCTGCAAGCAACTCGTCGGCCGTCAGGCCGAGTACGGTGAGCGCAGCGGCGAACGCCTCATCGGTAGGGGCGAGCACCGTGAACGGGCCGGGGCCGCTCAACGTCTCGACCAGGCCGGCTGCCTGCACTGCGGCAACCAGCGTGGTGAAGTCGCCGGCCGCAACTGCGACATCGACGATCGTCCCCATCTCTTCGACCACTTCAGTGACGACCGGGGCCTCGGTGGGTGCAGGGGCAGGGGTCGTGGTCGCTGTGTCAGGGTTGTCGCTGCCGCACGCGGCGACAATGAGCGAGAGCGCGAATACTGCGCCCGCAATTCGGACTGTCTTGGTCTTCATGGGTAGTACATCCTCCGTAGTAAATGCTGTTGTGCATGTCTTACGAAGCGAGCCGCCGGATTGGATGCAAGATCCGCTCGAGATTCAGTGACCCGAGATCGGCTGCGGGGTGTACGGCGATTCGAGCGACGCGATCTCGTCGGCCGTGAGCACGAGGTCGAGCGACGCGATTGCGTCGTCGAGGTGATGCGGCTTCGTGGCGCCAACGATCGGTGCAGCAACTGCGGGATGCTTGGCCACCCATGCGAGCGCGATCTGCGCGCGTGAGACGCCGCGCTCAGCGGCGATGACGGCTACCTGATCGAAGATCGCCGTGTCGGCCGTGCCGTACAGCGTCTTGCCGAACTCGTCGGTCTCTTTGCGATCGGTCGACTCGGACACATCGCGGGTGAGCATGCCGCGCGCCAGCGGACTCCATGGGATGGACGCGACACCCTGGTCGAGACACAGCGGCATCATCTCGCGCTCCTCCTCGCGATACACCAGGTTGTAGTGGTTCTGCATGGTGACAAACTTGGTCCAGCCGTGCTGCTCGGCCACCTGCTGCCCCTTCGCGAACTGCCAGGCCCACATCGACGATGCCCCGAGGTACAGGGCCTTGCCCGCCTTCACCACGTCGTGCAGGGCTTGCATGGTCTCCTCGATAGGCGTGTGCCGATCCCAGCGGTGAATCTGGTAGAGGTCGACGTAGTCGGTGCCCAAGCGGCGCAGGCTGGCGTCGATCTCGAACATGATCTCCTTGCGCGACAGCCCACCACCGTTGGGATGGCGACGCATTGCGCCGTGCACCTTGGTGGCGAGCACCACTTCCTCGCGCTTGGCGAAGTCGGCCAGCGCGCGGCCGACGATCTCTTCACTGGTCCCGTCGGAGTACACGTTGGCCGTGTCGAAGAAGTTGATGCCGGCTTCGACCGCACGCTGGATGAACGGGCGGCTCTGCTCCTCGTCGAGCGTCCACGAGTGGTTGCCACGGTCGGCGATGCCATAGCTCATGCACCCGAGACACACGGGTGAGACGTCGAGACCTGTGGAGCCGAGCTTGATGTAGCGCATCTGTTCACTCTATGAAGCCATCCGGAGCCACCAGCACCGGGCCCCACACCGGGCGAGCCGCGCATCGCACCTATCGCACTCGTTCTCGTCGCTTCGATTTCGACTGTGACCGGCCCTCCAACCAGAAATCGAAATCGAAGTGAGGCGAACAGCGACGAAGGAGTCCAGCCGCCGTGAGTCGTGACGACCTTCCCATCACTCGACGGGCGTCTACTACGAGTCGCATGGGTCGGTCACGGCCGTCGCCGATCAGATGTCGATCAACAAGACGTTCCCACTCATCGTGTACTCGCATGGCAACAACGGATCGCGCTACATCGACTCTGTCTACACCGAGGCCCTGGCCAGCCAGGGGTACATCGTGGTCGCGCCCGACCACCCCGGCAACACGGCGCTCGACCTACTGGCCGGAGCCGCTGGCGATGGTGA
>JAYTNH010000090.1:0-14971 GCA_043748395.1 Ilumatobacteraceae bacterium
CTGACGTTCGCTGTACCCGAGTCGACCCGCGAGCCCGCCGACGCCCTGACGATCGACGAGGCCATCGGCGATCAGTCGCATCGCGCGGGCGACAACGTCAGTACGCACGTTCCATTCGGGTGAACCCGGCGAGGCATCGGGGCGGCAACGTTTGCACGCCCGGTAGCCATGCTGCTGCGCAGTGGCCGCAGTTGGGAAGAACTCGATGTTGCCCGGCTTGGGGGTGACGGCTGGGCACGACGGCCGGCAGTAGATGCCCGTCGTGCGTACAGCACCAACGAACCAACCGTCGAAGCGGTTGTCGCGGCTTTGCACCGCTGCGTAGCACGTGGTGTGGTCGAGGTGCACTCGATCAGTGTGCCGTATCCACCGCACCATCGCTAGCGGAAATCGGACGTCGCCGCAGCGAGGGGACGAGCACCCGCCAGAGCAGCACCAGGCCGACCAGTGCCGTGACGGAACCTCCGATGAAACCGCCTCTCTTGGAGGTCATCTCGGCGAGCCCACCGAGGGCCACTGCTCCGAACACGGTGCCGATCTCGAAGAACATCGTGAACGTAGAGATGAGCCGCACCCGCTCACGGTCGGGCACGGCGTTCACTGCGAGCGCGAGCAGCGAGGGGTACAGGAACGACATGCCAAACGCGAGCGTGAACGCGCCGATGAACACACCCAAGGAGTTCGCCCACACACCGATGACGAGCAGACCGACGCCGATGCCGATGAGCGCAGTCGTGACAGCACGCGGCAAGCCCATGCGTTCGGGCCACTTTGCGCCTGCTATGCGGATGACCAGGCACACCACGCTGTACACCGCGAACACCCACTTGGCTCCGTCGAGACCGATGTCGGTGGCATGGCCGGGCATGAAGGCATTGAAGGTGGCGAGTCCGGCGATGCCGAGCCCCATCACCGCACCAGGGAGCAGCGCGGCCCGGTGGAAGCGTGGAGCTGCCAGGTCGTGATCGTGATCGTGACGAGCGCCCGGCGGCGCGAACATGGCGACGCCAGCCGACGCGAACGCGAACGCGGCCGAGACCAAGAGGCCAAGCGCGTACCGATCGTCACCGATGACGGCTTCGCCGATGATGGGTCCGATTCCGATTCCACCGAACACAGCAACAGAGAAGTAGCTCGCGGCCTCGGCGCGCCGGTGGGGTGGGGCGAACTCGTTGATGAGCGTCGCCCCGCCGACGAACAGCGCTGCCTCGCCGATGCCCTGCAGACCGCGCAACGGCAAGAGCAAGAAGCGATCGTGTACAAACGCACTGACAACCGACGCGACCGCGGCCATGAGCGCCCCCACGACCATCGTGACGCGGAGGCCATGGCGCTCGCCGAATCTGCCGAGTGCCGGCCTGATCACGATTGCCGCTGCGCTGAACACGGCGAGGTTCAGACCGATGTCGATCTCGGTTCCGCCGAGTTCGTTCTCGATGAGCCGCGGAATGAGCGGGATGAGCACGCCGATGTACAAGAAGAACACGAACACCGCGAGCGAGACCACCACGAACGGTCGGCTGATCAGGCTCGTTGGCACCGCAGGGTCGGCCTTCGACACGCTGGAGCCTGGCGTGCTGGTCACCGCACCAGTGTGCCTGGATCAGTCGACTCGCGTAACGACCCGTTCGTGAGTATCCTCGAATCGAGTCCCGAGAGTGGAGATCATCATCGTTCCGAACGCGTCTCAGACGGCCGCAGACCAGCCAGCCAACGACCGCGCCGATGCTGAGCGAGCGCTGGTGCTGCTCGATCTCACCGAACTCGGCGACAGCGCTTCGGCCGCCGATGTCGCAGCCTTGTGCGACCGCGCCAAGGGGGCCAGTCCGAGTGTCGCCGCAGTGTGTGTGTGGCCGCGTTTCGTGCGCCAGGCGGTCGAGGCCCTGGTCGGTACCGGCGTACGGGTTGCCACGGTCGTGAACTTCCCGACCGGCGACGAGCCACTGGGGCAGGTCGTCCACCAGACTCAGGTCGCCCTAGCCGACGGTGCCGACGAGATCGACCTCGTGCTGCCGTACGCGGCCCTGCTCGCCGGTTCCGGCGACGTTGGGTCAGCAATGGTCACGGCCATTCGCTCCGAGGTGCCCGCCGATGCCACGCACCGTCTCAAGGTGATCCTCGAGACCGGCGAACTACGCGAGAGAGCGGTCATCGATCGTGCCGCGCGGCTGGCCATCCGCTGCGGCGCCGACTTCATCAAGACGTCAACCGGTAAGACCGCCACCAGCGCCACACCCGAGGCCACCGAGGTGATGTTGCTCGCCATTCGCGACCTCGACCCGATGGTGGGCCTGAAGCCGAGCGGCGGCATTCGCACACTCGACGACGCACGCGTGTATCTCCATCAGGCCGATGCCATCATGGGGCCGGCCTGGGCGTCGCCGCTCACCTTCAGGTTCGGAGCCAGCGGTTTGCTCACTGCACTCACGGCGGTGATCGACGGGGCCGACACGCCTCCAGACGATGAACAAGCCGACGAACAACAAGCCGGGTACTGAGATGCTCCCCCAAGAGATCATTCGCGCCAAACGCGACGGCGCAACGCTCACCGATGCCGACATCGCCCAGTTCGTCAGCGGGCTCACCGACGGCACCGTCACCGAAGGTCAGGCCGCAGCGTTCGCGATGGCCGTCTTCTTCCGTGGCATGAACATCGACGAACGCGTCGCGCTTACACAAGCGATGACCAACAGCGGCACTGTGCTGCAGTGGGATCTGCCCGGACCAGTGCTCGACAAGCACTCGACTGGTGGTGTGGGCGACACGGTCAGTCTCATGTTGGCACCGATGATCGCGGCGTGCGGCGGTTTCACTCCCATGATCTCGGGCCGTGGACTGGGGCACACGGGCGGCACGTACGACAAGTTCGAGTCGATCCCCGGTTATGTGGCGGCACCCACGATGACCAAGTTCCGATCTGTGGTGGGCAAGGTGGGTTGCGCCATCATCGGCCAGACCGCCGACCTCGCTCCGGCCGACAAGCGGCTCTACTCGATCCGCGATGTCACAGCCACCGTCGAGAGCATCGGGCTCATCACTGCCTCGATCCTGTCGAAGAAGCTGGCGGCCGGCCCCGACGGGTTGGCGATGGACGTCAAGTGCGGCAACGGAGCCTTCATGGCCACACTGCCAGAGGCCCGCGACCTTGCCGTGAGCATTGCCACCGTCGCCACCGGCGCCGGCCTGCCCACCACTGCCCTCATCACCGACATGAGCCAGCCGTTGGCCGATACGGCAGGCAACGCACTCGAGGTCGCCTATGCCGTCGACTACCTCACTGGTGCCCGACGCGAACCGCGCATGCACGAGGTCGTCATGGCCCTGTGCACCGAAATGCTGCTGCTGGGTCGTCTGGCGCGCACCCCCAAAGCTGCGCAGGCAATGCTCACACGCGCACTCGAATCGGGCGACGCTGCCGAGCGGTTTCAGCGAATGGTCGCGGCGCTCGGAGGGCCCAAGAAGTTCATCGACGCTCCGTGGAACTTCATGGAGCGCGCCGCTGTCGAGGTGCCAGTGTGGGCCGACCGCGCCGGTCGCGTGACGGCCGTCGACACCCGTGCGGTCGGTATGGCCGTCGTGGCACTCGGAGGCGGCCGCACCCGACCTCAAGATCCGGTCGATCACGCCGTGGGGCTCACCCGACTCGCCTCAGTGGGCGACCTGGTGGGCGACGCGGCGGGCACAGACCGGCCACTGGCACTGGTGCACGCCCGCACCCAATCGGCGGCGAGCCAAGCTGCTAGCCAAGTGCGCGCTGCGTATCGCATCGGCGGCAGGATGACCGCGGCGGTTCCGGCGGTTCGCGACCGCATCACCGCCTGATCTCGCGCTGCGTGGCAGTAGCTCGAGGCGACTCGCCTGTCAGGACTTTGGTTCCTTCGGCAGGCCGAGTACCCGCTCGCCCACAATGTTGCGCTGGATCTGGCTGGTACCTCCCCAGATGGTCTCGCTGCGGCTGAAGAAGAAGGCACTCATCATCGGGCTCACCGGGTAGGTGTCGCGGCGCTTGTCACGCCCCGAACCTGGCCACGAACCAGCCGCCGAACCGGTGTCGACAAGCATCGACGACGCGCCGCAGATCGACAGCGCAAGCTCCATCGCCTGTTGATGCATTTCGCTCCAGAACATCTTGTTGGTAGCACCCAACGCGGCCACCGACAGATCCTTCGACTGGTTCAGAGTGGCGCTGAGCGAGCGCAAGCCGTTGATGCGCAGGATCTGGATCTTGGTGTAGAAGCCGGCCAGACCTTGGCGCACGAGTGCGTCGTCGATCGCGCCGTTCGCTGTGGCCTGCTCGGTCATCAGGCGCAGTTCTTCCTCGAACCGGCGAAAGCCCGTCGTGGCGCTCATGCCCCGTTCGAACGCAAGTGTGGAGTTCGCAACCTTCCACCCGTTGTTGACGCCGCCGACCACGTTGTCTTTCGGACAGCGGGCATCGGTGAAGAACACCTCGCAGAACTCGGCTGTGCCGTCGGGCTGAGTGATGCCGCGCACCTCGACTCCTGGCTGGCGCATGGGCACGAGCAGGTAGCTGATGCCCTTGTGCTTGGGTGCCTCAGGATCGGTACGGGTGAGCAAGAAGCAGTAGTCGGCGTAGTGGCCACCGGTGGTCCACACCTTCTGACCGTTGATCACCCATTCGTCGCCATCGAGCACTGCGGAGGTGTTGAGCGAGGCAAGGTCGGAGCCGCTGTTGGGCTCGCTGAAGCCCTGACACCACCGCATGGTGCCATTGAGAATGCGCGGCAGGAAATCGCGTTTTTGCTCCTCGGTTCCCCATTGCAAGATGGTGGGGCCAACGAGCGTGTCACCGAAGAAATCGGCGCGCAGCGGCGCCTGGGCGGCGGCAAACTCTTCTGACAACACCACGCCTTGCATAGTGGTGAGACCCTTGCCGCCATACTCCTTTGGCCAGGTGGCACAGATCCAGCCGCCCTCGAACAGCTTGGTTGGCCACGACTCGTTGAACGCCTTGCGGTCGTCGGCAGTCATTTCGAAGTCGTCGCCGCCCCAGCCATCTGGCAGGTTGCTGGTGAGCCATGATCGAATCTCGACGCGGAACGTCTCTGCTTCGGGGGGATAGGTCAGATCCATGCCCACCAGTATTGACCGACGGGTCAAGTGCACACCAGTCGAGACGCTTCACGCACTCGAAACGCGTCGCTTCATGCTGCGTTCACACGGCGCGAACATCGGCGAAACGAGCCGTGCCTAGCGTCACTCAGCAATGGCCGGCCCCACTCCTGAGACCCCCTCCCTCGCTGACACCCCCCTGTGGCAACGAGGTTCGCAGGAGTGGGCCGTGCTGAATGTGCTCGTCGAGCACCAGCGACGCGTGATCGGTCGACGTGAACTATCGCGACTGGCCGGGCTGGCCAACCTGAACGAACGGCGCTGCGACAGCGTGCTGGTGGGCATCCGCAAGGCGCTCGGGCCCGATTCGGTGGTGGCCGTGCGGAGCCGTGGCTGGCGTCTCAGCGACAACGTCGTCGCCGCGGCCGCATCGCTCCTCGTGTCGGACGCCTGACCGTGCTTGGCGCCGGAGGTTCGATCGACCTTGCGCGGCTCCTGCTCGACCTGTTGATCGTGCTGGTCGCCGCCAAGTCGGCGGCCGAGCTCGCTGAACGATTCCGCGTGCCGGCGGTTGTGGGCGAGATCTGTGCGGGAATCCTCATCGGCCCATCGGTGCTCGGACTCGTCGAGTTGGGTGGCGATCGCGGCGTCTCGATCACGGTGATGGCCGAGATCGGGGTGTTGCTGCTCTTGTTGCAGGTCGGCATGGAAATGGACCTCGGCGAGCTCGCCAAGGTGGGCAAGGCCTCGCTCTTGGTGGCAATCATCGGGGTGGTCCTGCCGTTCGGATTCGGTGCCGCGACCGGGCTTGCGTTCGGCGAGTCGGGGAACACTGCGCTGTTCTTCGGTGCCGCGCTCACCGCTACGAGCGTGGGCATCACTGCCCGTGTGTTCGGCGACCTCAGGGCGCTGGCCACCACCGAGGCACGCATCGTGCTCGGTGCGGCGGTGGCCGACGACGTGCTCGGTCTGGTCATCCTCACCGTCGTCGTGAAGATCGTCACCGGCAGCTCGGTTGGTCCCGGACTGGTGATCCAAACGGTCGGCCTCGCGTTGGTGTTCCTTCTCGGCACCGGCATCGTCGGGCTGTTCGTGGTACCACGATTGCTCGATGTCGTGCACCGACGGGCCAGCTCACCAGCGGCCGTCACTGTGGTGGCTTTGGCGATCGCGCTCGGGTTCGCAGAATTGGCTGCGCAGGCCAAGCTGGCGTTCATCATCGGCGCGTTCATGGCCGGCCTGGGTTTGGGCAAGAGTCGCCACCACGAGCGCATCGCGCTCGACCTCGGCGCCATCGGCAACATCTTCATTCCGGTGTTCTTCGTGCAGATCGGTATCAACGCCGACCTCGCCGCGATGGTGAAGCCATCTGTGCTCGGCATCGCGGCAGCGATGACCGCTCTGGCCGTGATCGGCAAAATGGCCGCCGCCGTCGGGGCGATGGGCACTCGCGCCGACAAATTGCTGATCGGCTTGGGCATGGTGCCCCGCGGTGAGGTGGGCTTGATCTTCGCGTCGATCGGGCTCGCAGCCGGAGTGCTGAACGACGACCAATACGGTGCGTTGCTCATCGTGGTCTTGGTGACCACCATCGTCACCCCACCGTTGTTGCGCTTGCGAATCGGCCGCATCGACGCAACGAACGCCCGGTCCGCGGCTGACACCCAAGGCGCCGATGTCGAACCTCCGGGTGGTTGGCTCGTCGTCACGGCAGGGCACATCTCTTTGCGAGCCACGCCTGCAGCCGACGAAACGTTGCCGATCGCGTTGCGAGTTGCCGCACTCGCTGCGACGGCTCGTCCCTGTGACGAGTTGCTCGATTGGTTCGCACAGCATCGCAACCACCCGTTGCAATGGAGCATCGCCAACACTCCTGCACTCGTGCGGTTGTTGCGCAGCAGCGATCCGAGGGGCTGGCGATTCCTCGACATCACCGGCGTGCTCACTCGCGCCCTGCCCGAGGTGGCCGACGTGATGCGTCGACGACGTGCCGACATCAGCGATCTCGACCCGATCGGCGCGCTGCGCTTTGCGGTGGTCGACCGGCTCGACACCCTCGCCGTCGAGTTCGACCTGGCCGATGATCGCCTGGTCTTGGCCGCGTTCGTTGCCGACGTGTGTGCCGACGCGTCGAACGATCGCGACTGCGCCTACCAACTCGCGGCACGCCTCGCGCCCGAGACCGAGGCAGCACGAATCACCAACATCGTGGCCGATGCACACACGCTCCGTGCCGCAACCGGACACCGCAATCAGTTCGACGAAGCCGACATCATCCAGATGGCAGCCCATCTCGCAAGCCCGGCCCACGCCCACGACGCGCATCGACTAGCGGTCGCTCTGGGAGCGCTTCCGACGTGGCAGCGCGAGGCGCTCGACGAACGACTTGCATTGATCGGCGAGGCCCTCGACCACCCCGAGCTCACCAGCGGCGAGGCCACCAACCTGGCTGCCGCACACCGCCTCGCGGCGCAGCGACTGCTCGACGATCCTGCAGCCCGCGACCGGCTCAAGTTGGCGCCGACTTCGTATCTGCTGTCGCATCAACCCGACGAACTCGCCCGCCATGCACGACTGGTCGAGCCGCTGCCGCATCGAGGCACTGTGCGCGTCACTGTGAGCCCCGAACCGGA
This sequence comes from Ilumatobacteraceae bacterium, assembly GCA_043748395.1. Classification (GTDB taxonomy): domain Bacteria; phylum Actinomycetota; class Acidimicrobiia; order Acidimicrobiales; family Ilumatobacteraceae; genus JAYTNH01. The sequence continues at coordinate 7,707 of JAYTNH010000090.1, forward strand.
ACCCGACCACTGGACCATCGATATCGCCTGCCGCGACTCCGACGGGCTACTGGCGCACCTGACCGATGTGTTGGCCAACAACCATCTCGACGTCGTTGCTGCCACCATCGCCACCTGGCCAGACGGGGCCGTGCTCGACACGTTCACTGTGCGCACCACCGACCGACCCGCGGCGCGAACGCTGGCGCAGCAGATCGAGGACCAACTCTCGCGGCCGCTCCACCTGAGCGCCGGCCTCGATCTGACGGTCAGTTTCGACCACGGTGCGCACCCATGGCACTCGATGTGCATCGTCTCAGGACCCGATCAACCGGGGTCGCTGCGCGCAGTCAGCGCGGCGTTCGCTGCCGCTGGCGTGCTGGTGCATGCCGCACGAATTGCCAGCGCCGACTACCAGCTCAACGACCGGTTCTGGGTCACCGATCGGCTCGGCCACAAGCTCGACGAACCCACCACCGAGCGGGTGCGGCGGGCGTTGGCCGGTCAGCGCCTCAAGCGTCGATTCGCGCTGCGCTGAATCGGACCCTCGCTCCCGCCCCAATGATGGTGCTGGCCAATGGGAAGCGCAGAACCATACGCATGCCCGGATCGGTGCACTCGACCGTGAACTCACCCCCGACGCGCCGCGCTCGCGTGTGCAAGCTCGGCAGCCAGCGCCCCACCCTGGACGGGTTGAGCGGATCGAATCCGATGCCGTTTTCGTGCAGGTCTACTTCAGCCTTGCGCTGCCGTACCGCACCACGTCGCCCCGGAACCATCGCTCGCTAAATGCTGGGACGGCATCGTCACCTTCGCGACACCGGGCTACGTATCGGCCTATCGGGTGTGCATCTGAGCCTGAGCGGCTGACGTTCACGATCTCGAAACACTCCTGAAACGAACCCTTCCTACGGTGCAGTAGTTCTGCAAACCCATCGAAGGGACCATCTCAATGGAAATCGATTCCGGAGCAACAGCCTGGGTGATCGTGTCGTGCGCACTCGTTCTGTTCATGACCCCAGGCCTGGCCTTCTTCTACGGAGGCATGGTGCGCAGCAAGAACATGCTGGGCATGCTCATGCAGAACGTATTCGCGATGGGTCTCATCAGCGTGCTGTGGGCAGTCGTCGGGTTCTCGTTGGCCTTCGGCGGAACGAACGGATGGATCGGAAACTTTGACTTCGCCTTCTTGAAGGGCGTTGCGACATCAACTGGCCTCCCTGGCTACAGCGGTGGATTGGCTCTGGCCATTCCACCGCTGTTGTTCATGGCCTTCCAGATGATGTTCGCCGTGATCACACCGGCACTGATCACTGGCGCCACCGCCGATCGAATGAAGTTCAGCGCGTACGCAGTACTCATCGGTGTGTGGGCAGTGGTCGTGTACCCCACCGTGGCCCACTGGGTGTTCAGCCCCAACGGATGGCTGTTCAAGAAGGGCGCGCTCGACTTCGCTGGTGGCGCAGTGGTGCACATCAATGCCGGCGCGGCAGCACTCGCGGTCATCATCGTGCTCGGCGCACGACGCGGTTGGGGCACCGAGCCCATGCCTCCGCACAACCTGCCGCTCACCATGTTGGGCACCGGCATCTTGTGGTTCGGCTGGATCGGGTTCAACGCCGGCTCGGCGCTTGGCGCAAACGAAGTCGCAGCACAGGCATTGGTCAACACCCATCTTGCAGCCGCTGCCGGAATGCTCGGCTGGCTCGTCATCGAGCGTTGGCTCACGGGTCACGCCACCACGCTCGGTGCGGCGTCTGGCGCTGTGGCCGGACTCGTGGCGATCACGCCGGGCGCAGGCTTCGTTGGCGGCATGGCCGGCGTGTACATCGGCCTGATCGCCGGCGTTGTGTGCTACCTGGCACTCAAGGTCAAGAACGTTCTGCGACTCGACGACAGCCTCGATGTCATCGCCGTGCACCTGGTAGGGGGCCTGCTCGGTTCGATGCTGCTGGGCCTGTTCGCCGACAAGTCCGTGAACGCCTTCGGCGCCGATGGGCTGTTCTTCGGGGGTGGAGCCGCGTTGCTGGGCAAGCAGGGTTTGGCGAGCATTGTCACGTTCGCCTTCAGTTTCTTGGTCACGTATGTCATCGCGAGGGTGATCGATGCAACGATGGGTCTGCGCGTGAGTCCCGACGACGAGCTCGTCGGCCTCGATCGCAGCCAGCACGCCGAAGTCGCCTACCAATGATCACCGTCACCACCAGCCAGGGGAGGACCCCATGAAGCTCGTCACCGCAGTCGTGAAGCCCCACCGTCTCGACGAAGTCAAAGAAGCCCTGAAGGCCGTCGGCGTGCAGGGCATGACCGTGGGCGAGGTTCGCGGTTTCGGCCGTCAAGGTGGCCACAGTGAGACCTACCGCGGAGCCGAGTACAAGATCGACTTCGTCCCGAAGGTGAGCATCGAGCTGGTCGTCGACGATTCCATCGCCGACCGCGTGGTCGACACCATTCGAGATGCCGCCGCGACGGGCAAGATTGGCGACGGCAAGATCTGGGTCACCGACATCGAACGCCTGGTGCGCATCCGCACCGGCGAAGAAGGCGTCGACGCAATCTAAGCGAGTGTTGACCGGTCGCGTGACCCCGCCAAACCCCCGCCAAACCCCCGCCAAACGGTTTCAGCTGCGCCGGAGCGCCGGGCGGCGTGAAGCGTGCCGCCTATTGGCGCACGCTCTGAGCACACAAGAACGCGGATCGTTTGAGCGCACACACAAACCTTGAAGCGCACACACAAACCTTGAGGCGCACACCGCGTGCGCCACCGCACACCGCGTGCGCCACCGCACACCGCGTGCGCCACCGCACACCGCGCGCCACCGCACACCGCGTGCGCCACCGCACACCGCACGCCGCACCGGCCGACGCACGGACTGAAAACATGATCGCAACATTCTGGCGATCACCCTGAAACCTGCCCTGCGTAGCGTGCGTTCCGTTCGCTCCAGCGTTGTGGCGAGCTGTCAACCCAGCCCCTACACACGCAGGAGATAATCCGTGCCCAAACGTGCACCGAGATACCTACTCGGCGCGGCCTTCGGAGCCGTCGCCGTCACATTGTTGGTCGGATCGGCGGCGTACGCCGACGAGCTCGACCCCGTCGCCGCGCTCGGCGAGCAGACCAGTCTGCTCTGGATCGTGCTCGGCGCCACGCTGGTCGTGTTCATGCAGGCCGGCTTTGCGCTGGTCGAGACCGGCTTCACCCAGAAGAAGAATGCCGCCGAGGTGATGAGCACGAACTTCGCCATCTTCGGTCTCGGGTTCATCGGCTTCTTGTTCATCGGTTTCCCCCTGGCCTTCGGCGGGTTCAGCACGGTGCCCGGCCAGTTCGGGTTGACCCCGATGAACGGTGACGGGCTCCCGGCCGTCGGCGGCGAGTTCACCGGCCTCATCTATTGGGGCTACGAGCACATGGGCAACGCGGCGACGCCGGCGTTGTTGGGCTTCTTCTTGTACATGGTCGCGTTCATGGACACCGTTGCCACCATCCCGACCGGCTCGATGGCCGAACGGTGGAAGTGGAAGAGCTTCGTGTGGTGGGGCCTGTTCTGCGGGGCCCTGTACTACCCGCTGTTCGCCGCATGGACATGGGGCGGCGGCTGGCTGGCAAAGTCGTGGGAGACCATGCACCTCGGTGCGGGCTACGTCGACTTCGCCGGTTCCGGTGTGGTGCATGCAGTCGGTGGCGTGGCGGCTCTTGCCGGGGCGATCGTCCTCGGACCCCGCATCGGAAAGTTTGCACCCGATGGGACGCCGCGAGGCATCCCCGGCCACAACATTCCGATGGCGATGCTCGGTTGCTTCATCTTGCTGTTCGGCTGGTTTGGATTCAACGCTGCCTCGACGTTCAGCTCCACCGACGTGCAGTTCGCCACGGTTGCTGCAAACACGGCCATCGCCGGTGCGCTCGGCTCGATCGCAGCGATGTACTACATCACCTGGAAGACCGGGAAACCCGACCCGGGCATGATGGTGAACGGCATGCTCGCCGGCCTGGTGGCCATCACGGCACCATGTGCGTTTGTCGCACCGTGGGCCGCAGCGTTGATCGGCGTCGCCGCCGCAGTACTGGCGATCGAAGCGGTCTTCTTCATCGAGCGTCGCGGCATCGACGATCCGGTGGGTGCCATCGCCGTGCACGGCGTGTGCGGCACCTTCGGCGTGCTCGCCGTGGGCATCTTTGCCAACGGCCAGTACGGCGCCGGCTGGAACGGGTCGACGACGACCGGGGTGGCAGGCATCATCGAGGGCGAGTGGGGCCAGCTCGGCGCCCAAGCGCTCGGTGTGCTGGTCATCTGGACCGTCATCTTCGGAATCGCCTTCGGCTTCTTCAAGATCCAGAACCGCATCACCAAGGGTGGAATTCGCAGCACAGAGGACGACGAAATCGGTGGCCTCGACCTGCCCGAAATGGGCGTACTCGCCTACAACGACTGAACGGAACCAACACCATGAAACTCATCACAGCAATCATCAAGCCGTTCAAGATCGACGACGTCAAGGAGGCACTGAAAGCGGCCGGAGTCCAGGGCATGACGGTGGGCGAGGTTCGCGGCTTCGGCCGCCAGGGCGGCCACAGCGAGACCTACCGCGGAGCGGAGTACAAGATCGACTTCGTCCCCAAGGTGAGCGTCGAGATCATCGTCGATGATGCCATTGCAGACCGAGTGGTCGACACCATTCGTGAAGCTGCTTGCACCGGCAAGATCGGTGACGGCAAGATCTGGGTCACCGTTGTGGAGCGCCTCGTGCGCATCCGCACCGGAGAGGAAGGCGCCGACGCGATCTAGCAGTTCTGTGTGATCAGGATTCGACGACCACGAGCTCGGCAACCATGCCCAGGGCCTCGTGGTCGTCGATTCCGCACACGAGCCGGTAGGTGCCAGCCTTCGTGAACGTGAGCGTTGCCTTGCCTTGCTCACCCGGCTTTGTGGGGCCGACCTCGCCGAGCAGCTCGCCGGAAGGTTCGAACACCTCCATCTCGTGTTCATGCTCAGGGGCATCGTTGTACATCTCGAACTCGATCGTCTCGCCGACCTTCACGGTGGTCGCGTCGGGCACTGCGAACGAGTGGTCGGTAGCTCTGATCTCGATCGACCGATCGGCCGACTCGCTGACGGTGCCGCCTTCACCTGTCACTGCGATGCGCGTGCTGAACCCGTCGCCCTGCTGGCCGGGCTTGCACACCAAGTCGTACTCGCCGGCCACGAGGCTCACGGTGAGTTTGCGTGATGTGCCGGTGGTGACGTTCTCGACTTCACCCACCACGCTGCCGTCGAGCCGCAGTACGTACAGCTCGCTCACCTCGCTCGCTGTGTTGTTGAAGTCGAAAGTGACCTTGCCGGCTGCGAGGTCGGTCTGTGCCGAGGCGCACGAATCGTTGGTGCCAGTCACATCGATGGCATTGGCCGATTCGGTGGTGCAGGCAGAGACGGTGACGATTGAGCAGAGGGCGAGGCCACTCGCGACGAAGGAATGCTTGATGGACATGGGAGCCTTTCGGGGGATTTGGCTTTCGGGGGATTTAGGACGAGACAAGAACTCGCTGCGGCGCCGACTGAACCGACTTGCGAGCGGGCCTGAGGAACAGCCACATCACCGGCACGAGATACCCGACGTAGACGCAGGCTTCGAGCCAGGTGGTAGCCGGCGAGAAGTTGATGGTGCCCTTCAACAGCGTGCCGTACCAACTTGATGGGGGCACCTGCTCGGACACGTCGAACGCCAGCGAGTTGAGACCGGGAAGCACCGCTGCCTCTTGCAAGTCGTGGACGCCATAGGCCAACACGCCAGCAGCGATGATGACGAGCGCAATGCCGGTGTAGCGGAAGAACGTCTCGAGGTTCAGGTGCACCGAGCGGCGGTACACCATTCGGCCCAACACGACGGCAAGGGCGATGCCCAGCACTGCGCCAACAGTGGGTCCAGCGCCCGAACCATTGGCCTCGATCGTCGGCCACAAGAACAGTGCAGTCTCGAGCCCTTCGCGTCCGACGGTGATGAACGCGAGCACCACCACGCTGAACCAGCTGACGCCGACCGCTGAGTCGAGCCGACCCTGCAGATCACCCTTCAGTCGGTGAGCGTTGCGCTTCATCCAGAACACCATCGACGTGACGAGGGCGACGGCGAAGATCGACATCACACCGCCGAACATCTCTTGGGCTTCGAAGGTGAGCGATTGCGATGTGAAGGTGAGCAGTGCTCCGACGAGCAGCGACAACGCACATGCCACCCCTACGCCGACCCAGACGGCGCTCAGACGATCGGTCCGGCCGATCTTCACCAGGTAGGCGACCACGATGCCGATGACCAAGGATGCCTCGAGTCCCTCGCGAAGACCGGTGAGGAAGGTTTGGAACATAGCGCGATGTTAGGCATGCCTACCATTCGTTTGCAACACGGCCGACGCTCGTCGGTCGGACCATCGACGCGTAGAGTCGGCGCATGACGATCACCGAACCCGCAGCTCCCTCACCGCTTCCGGTCAAGCCCGAGCGCTGGACCGCGCAGTGGAAAGAGCTGTACGCCGAGGTCATCACAACCGGACTGTGCACGGGGTGTGCCGGCTGCGTGGTCACGTGTCCGCATGACGTGATCGGCTATGAGCACGGGGAAGGCAAGTACATCCCGTTCCACCTCGAAGAGGAACTCGGGCTCGACAACTGCATCCACGGCGAAAAGGGATGCACCACCTGCACCAGGGCCTGCCCGCGATTCAGGGCGTGGGAGCCATCGGCCGACATGCATCTGTTCGGTCGGGTACGCGAGCCCGACGAGATGGGCGGCATCTGGCAAGACCTGTGGCTCACCCGTGCGAGCGAGGAAATGGTGCACAAGATGGGCCAGGACGGCGGCCTCGTGTCGGCCATGTTGATCTGGCTCGTCGAGCACGACTACATCGAGGCCGCGTTGGTCAGCGGTGTCGAGCCCGACGACGCGTGGAAAGCCAAGCCGGCAGTGGTGACCAACCGCGACGAGATTCTCGCCACGGCTGGCAGTCGCTACACGTACTGCGCCAATCCACTGGCTCTGCGCGACGCCCAGCAGGCCGGACTCAGCCGCCTCGCGCTGGTCGGCATGGGCTGCCAGACCTCGTCGCCGCCCATCATGTGGGATCGCAAGGCAGGCAAGGTGTCCAAGCCGTTCCTCTTCAACATCGGTCTGCTCTGCTCGAAGACCTTCGACGACGCCATCTTCCCCGAACTGTTCGAGGCCAAGTACGGACTCAAGAAGCAGGACATGGTGAAGATGAACATCAAGGGCGTCTTCCAAATCTGGATGAA
>JAYTNH010000091.1:0-3695 GCA_043748395.1 Ilumatobacteraceae bacterium
CATCACACGGCACGCGACGCCGGGGGCGGACGTGATGCGTGTGTCGAGGGTGTACAGGTCGGCGACGAGCAGTTCGGCGAGCGCGACGAACGAAGCGTCGTACACGGCGAGATTGTCGCGTAGTTGCCAAGCGCGCGAAGCGAACGCATGGTACGGCCAATACTCGATATCGAGTTGGACGAGATCGCCGTGGGCGAGCCGAGCGATATCGAGGCTGACGATCTGGGCCGCGGCGTGGCGACGAAGAACGTTCGCTACTTCGAAGGTGAGTAGTTGGGGCGCCGCCACCTCGTGGGATGTGAGCACCGACGCAGCCCAGGTGCCGTGGCGATCGTTGCTCAGCAGCGCGGCGACGACCACGCTGGAATCGACGACGATCACGCTCGATCGGCGTCTCGGGCCGAGAGGATCTGATTGATGGAGGGTCCGGGATCGGTGAGACGTGAGCGGGCGCGGCCGACGATGTCGGCGTTCGAAGGCCGTTGCGCCAGGTGTTCGAGCTCGGTGAGCAGATAGCGCTGGAGCGACCACCCGTGGGCGGCTGCCTTCGCGGCGAGCTCGTTGCGAACGTCGGCGGGAACGTTGCGAATAGTGATGGCGACGGCCATGCCTGCAATGTAGCTGCACTGCAGCGCCTATGCCAGCGCGACCCGCTAGGGGACGGGGATCCAGACCAACGCGAGTTGGCTGACCTTGAGGTCGGTGCGTTCGAGGTCGATGGGGGTGGCGGTGATGTTCTTGGCGACGGCCATCCAACGCGTGTCGATCTCGGTCACTTCGTCGGTGAGGTCGCCCTCGAGGTCGGTGAGCTGCTCGTGGTACGCCTGGATCTTGTTCTCTGCGGCCTGCAGTCGGTCGCCGGCGGCACTGGTGCGCGACCTGCGTCCGGCCGCTCCTCCCAACGAGCCCAACAATCCGCCCCGAGACCTGCGCCCGCCCAATAGTCCGCCCAGGATCGAGCCAGCGGTCGACAGCATTTCTTCGTTGCGCCGCCCCTTTTGTTGCGTGTCGAGGACTTGGGCACGGTCCTGTGCCTCGCGGATCTGCTGCTGCAGTTTGCGGGCCTTGGCCTCGTACTTGTCGCGCAGCGCAGCGGTCTCGGCGTCACCCTTGTTGTCGGCCGCGGCGTAGCAGCGTTGGAAGAAGGCGTCGTCGGTCTCGCCAGGTCGACTGAACAGCTTGAGATCGCGGTTCACCTGGAGGGTGATGGTTTGCGACCGCACCAAGTGGTCGATGAGGTCGCGTTCGATACGTGTCCAGAACGTCTTGGTCTTGATGTCGGCGCCAGTGAGCATGTACGTGGTTGCGGCCGGGGCGTCGGGCAGCAGGTCGCGGTCGTCGTGGTCGACCTGCACGGCCCGCGTGACGTCGGGGTTGTCGGTGAGCGGGAAGATGACCGCTTCGTACTCTTCGTCGTGCACGAGGTCGGCCGCAGTGTCGTCGTAACGCAACTGCACCCTCGCAATGATGGCCGGCTCGCGACGGGTACCCCGCGCATCGCCGCCGACGGACGCGAGCCACGGCGACGCGACGTCGGCCCACCGCTCTTGCACTCCATCGGCGAGTTGGGGCCGAACGGTGGTCTCGTCGTCGGCGAGGGCGGACGGGATCGCCGATGGCGCCGCAACTGCGGGGGTTGGCGACGGCGCGGGGAGCGCTTGCCCTGCCTTTTGGTCGGCCATGAGCACCGCGATCTGATCGCGGGTGAGCGGTCCGCGCAAGTAGCTCATCGCCCATCGAGTCGTGAAGACTTCGGGCTGATCTTTGCCGGCGCGCCGCAGCACGAACTCGCGCTTGGCCAGCCCCGAGATGGTGTCGCTGATGGCATTCACATCGACACCGCCCGCTGCAGCGCTCATGCCGTCGAGCAGACGTTGCTTGTCGCGGTCGGTCTGGAGGCGACCGATCATCCACGTACCGGCGTTCGACATCGCCTTGTAGTCGATGTCGACCGGGTTCTGCGTACTGAGCACCACGCCAACTCCGAACGCGCGCGCCTGCTTCATCAGCGTCATGATCGGCTTCTTGGTGGGAGGCATCGCCGTGGGAGGCAGGTAGCCGGCGACTTCGTCCATGTAGAGCATGGCTCGCAGGTCGGTGGTTCCGCTTTGGCGCCGCATCCAGGTGACCAACTTGGCAAGCACCAACGTGGTGACGAACTGCCGCTCCTCGTCGTTGAGGTGGGCCGTGGTGACAATCGCGCATCGGGGCCGTCCGTCGGGGGTGCGCAGCAGCGCGTCGATGTCGAGTGGGGGGCCCGTCATCCACGCCGCGAACGACGGCGACGCGAGCAGGCCGTTGAGTCGCATGGCGAGTACAGTGCGATCCTTCGGCGGGAAGAACTGGTCGAGTTCGAACACCCCAAGTTTGCGAATGGGTGGTTGCTGAACCATGCCGACCAGGGTGGGCAGGTCGAGGCTGCGACCGTTCGTCCACTCGTTGAGGATGAGGTTCGACAACAAGATGTGCTCGCGGCTAGAGAGCGGATCGGCCTCGATGCCCACCAGCCCGAGCAGCCCTGCGACGAAACCCTCGATCTCGTCACCCACGATCTCGACGTCGCTTGCATCGGCCGGGGCCTGCAGCGAACCGACGATGTTCAGCCCGACCCCCGAGCTCGAGCCGGGCGTGTAGACGGTGAACGTCGTGGCGGCGCGGAGTGCCCCGAGCTGGTCGACACCCAGCTTCCATCCGGCCAGTCCGTCGGTCCAGGTCTTGGCTTGCGCTGCCGCGAAGTCGGGCACCGACAGGCCTGCTTTGGTGGCGTCGCCTTCGTTCACCCACGGCTCGAAGTCGGTGGGTGCCAGGTTGGGGAACGTGAGGCACAGGTTGGTGAGGTCACCCTTGGGATCGATCACCAACGTCGGAATGCCGGCCTCGAGTGCTTCTTCGATGAGCACCACGCCCAGACCGGTCTTGCCCGAGCCGGTCATACCCACGATCACCCCATGCGTGGTGAAATCGCTCGACGCCAGCTCGATCAGCTTGTCGGTGCGCTGGTGGGTTGCGGGGTCGACCTGCCCGCCGAGAAAGAAGTCAGCCATGCCGCCAAACTAGTGCCGCACCTCATCGATGAGGTAGGTGCACCGGGGGTGGCCGGCGAGAAGATGCTGCTCGCGTTCAACCTGCACGTCGGTGCCCAAGGCATCGCGAAACAGGGTCAGTTCGGCGTTGCACAGGTGGCCGCACGCCTGCGCGGCCTGGCGTACAGGGCATCGGCCGTCGTCTGCCGTCGCCTGCCTCTGAGCCGCTGGTCGTTGAGCCGATCGACGACGCGCCGCTTGGCATCGCTGAGATCAGCAACGCACGCACTTTACCCGTTACGAAAAGCGGTGGCTTTGTGAAAGCGAACGGTGTTGTGCGCGCAAACCGTTGCGGCTTTGGCAACATGGGGGCATGACCAACGGAGCAACGCCAGGCACTGACGCGATCACGCACGCGCTCGAGAACCAGTTCGGGCTGGCCGATCGAGTGGTCGATGCCGGTTCGCTCGCCAACAGCGTTGCCCGGTTCCGCGATCAGCACATCTCGCTCCCTACGTTCGCCCAGCTCGCCGATCCCTCAACGTTCGATGCATCGGTGGTGGGCGATGCCGACAAGAACGGTCGCGACCCACGCAACTTGTGGAGGGTCCACTGGTACAACGACCTGGCCGGGAATCGAGTGAGCGTTCCCGATCACGTGGTGTTGCCGTC
>JAYTNH010000092.1:0-3385 GCA_043748395.1 Ilumatobacteraceae bacterium
GGCGCTGAGGCTCTCGACGTAGCGGCGCTGACCCTCGGCATAGATGGTGTCGAACGCCAGGCTGCTCTTGCCCGAACCCGACAAGCCGGTGAACACGATGAGTCGGTCACGGGGCAGGTCGACCGAGATGTTCTTGAGGTTGTGCTCGCGGGCACCTCGCACAACGATCTGCGCGGGATCGGATCGGGCAGGCATGCGTGGCGAGGTTATCGACCTACTGGGCATCGCGTAGCTCGCGCCTGAGCTCGTTGACCTCGTCGCGTAGACGCGCGGCGTACTCGAACTTGAGCTCGACGGCGGCCTCGTGCATCTCTTCTTCGAGTGTCTGGATGAGCCGCGCCAGCTCCTTCTGCGGCAACGTCTTGATCTCACGAGCGACCTTGTCGCGTTCGCGGTTGCGGCGTTGGCCCTTGCCCGGAACAGGTGCCGAACTGTCGGGGCGTAGCAAGCTCAGAATGTCGCCAACGGCCTTGCGGATGGTTTGGGGATTGATGCCGTGCTCGAGGTTGTGGGCCAGTTGGCGCTCGCGTCGGCGCTGCGTCTCTCCGATGGCACGTTCCATCGACGGCGTGATCTTGTCGGCGTACATCACGACCTGACCATCGACATTGCGGGCTGCGCGTCCGATCATCTGCACCAGCGATGTCTCGCTCCGCAAGAACCCTTCTTTGTCGGCGTCGAGAATGCAGACCAACGAGACTTCGGGAAGGTCGAGGCCCTCGCGCAACAGGTTGATGCCCACCAGCACGTCGAACTCGCCGAGGCGGAGCGCGCGCAAGATCTCGATGCGCTGAATGGTGTCGATGTTGCTGTGCAGGTAGCGGACTCGAAGGCCCTGTTCGAGCAGGTAGTCGGTGAGGTCTTCGGCCATCTTCTTGGTGAGTGTTGTCACCAAGATGCGATCGCCCTTGGCGATGCGATTGTTCACCATCTCGATGAGATCATCGATCTGGCCCTTGGTAGGGCGCACGATTACTTCGGGGTCGACGAGACCAGTGGGCCGAACGATCTGCTCGACCACCTGTTGGCTGTGGCTGATCTCGTACTTCGATGGAGTGGCCGACAAGAACACGCACTGGTTGATACGACCCAACACCTCTTCGAACTGCAGCGGACGATTGTCGCGGGCGCTGGGCAGGCGGAAGCCGTGCTCGACCAATTCGTCCTTTCGGCGCAGGTCGCCGAGGTACTGGCCGTGCAACTGCGGCACGGCCACGTGGCTCTCGTCGATCACGAGCAAGAAGTCGTCGGGGAAGTAGTCGAGCAACGTGAACGGCGGCTGACCATGCGTGCGACCGTCGATGTGCATCGAGTAGTTCTCGATGCCGTTGCAGTAGCCCAGCTCCTGCATCATCTCGAGGTCGTACTGCGTACGCATGCGCAGCCGCTGTGCTTCGAGCAGTTTGCCGTTGGCCTCGAACCACGCCAGCCGTTCCTGCAACTCGGCCTCGATGCCCACCACTGCCTTGCGCATGCGCTCGTCGCCGGCGATGTAGTGCGTTGCAGGAAACACCATCACCTCGGACAGTTCGTTGAGCGTCTCGCCGGTGAGTGGATCGACGGTGGTGATGCGATCGACCGTGTCGCCGAACATCTCGATGCGCAGCACCGTCTCGTCGTAGCTGGGATGCACCTCGATGGTGTCGCCGCGCACGCGAAACTTGCCGCGCCCGAGCGTGAGATCGTTGCGATCGAACTGCAGGTCGACGAGCCGACGCAGCACGCTGCGCATGTCGTATTCGACCCCGGTGTGCAGCTCGAGTAGCTGGCCCTTGTACTCGTCGGGGTTGCCCATGCCGTAGATGCAGCTGACCGACGCGACCACGATGGTGTCGCGACGGGTGAGCAGCGCAGCCGTGGACGAGTGCCGAAGCCGGTCGATCTCGTCGTTGACCGACGAGTCTTTCTCGATGTAGGTATCGCTCGAAGCGATGTAGGCCTCGGGCTGGTAGTAGTCGTAATAACTGACGAAGTACTCGACCCGGTTGTGCGGGAAGAACTCGCGCATCTCTTGGGTGAGCTGCGCGGCCAGCGACTTGTTGGGCGCCAGGATGAGCGTGGGCCGCTGCACGTTCTGAATGGTCCAGGCCACGGTTGCGCTCTTGCCCGAGCCCGTGATGCCGAGCAGGGTTTGGAAGCGATCGCCGCGTTCGATGCCTTCGCTGAGCTGGGCGATGGCCTGCGGCTGGTCGCCCGCTGGCTCGAAGTCGGACACCACCTGGAACGCGGGCACGTCGGGCATCATACACGCACGAACGAATGTTCGCTCAGCACTCACATGATCAGCACTCACATGATCAGCACTCACATGATCAGCACTCACATGAGCGGTGCCTCACTAATGTCATCAGCATGCTGCCGATCCGCACGGAGCGCCTGGTCGTTCGCCTGTTCGGCAAATCCGACGTCGATGCTCTGACGCAGTACCGCAACGATCCGCAGATCGCCCGATACCAGGCCTGGGACGTGCCGTACTCGCGCACAGGAGCACTCGAGATAGCGGCCGAGCAGGTTGGCCGCGACAAGCCGGTCGAGGGTCGCTGGACCACCTTGGCCGTCGAGCACGACGGCGAGGTGATCGGCGACGTTGCGACGTATCTGCGCGCCGGTGGTGGCGTCGCCGAGATTGGCTACACCCTCGCTCGCGCCCATCACGGCAACGGATTCGCCACCGAGGCCGCCGGCGCGGTGGCCGATGCGTTGTTCGAACACGCCGGCGTACACCGAATAGAAGCAACCCTCGATGTCGACCATGTGGCATCGATGCGGGTGCTCGAAGCAATCGGTATGCAGTTCGAGTGCATTGCCAACAGCGCGTTCTTCTGGCGCGGCAATTGGGTGGACGACCTGCGTTATGCGATGACGGCCACCGACCGCCGGGGCTGGCTCACCCGCAGCGTGCGCAGGCCCGAACGCGTCGAACTCGTCGAACTGGAACCCGACACCGCCTACCTGTGGGGTCGATTACGCACCCACCGATCACAGGAGCGCTTCGTCGCCCCAATGGCGCTGTCGTTTCGCGATGCGCTGTTCCCCGACCTGATCGACGGCGGGACGGTGGCGCCCTGGATGCGCGGCGTACTCGCCGACGGCGAACGTGTCGGCTTCGTCATGTGCGCCGACGTCACCCCCACCAACCCCGATGCCTACCTGTGGCGCCTGCTCGTCGATCGCACCCACCAGCGTCGCGGCATCGGCACACTTGCCGTCGCTGCTGTCGCAGACCACTTCCGCGACCGTTCGACGCGACTACTCACCAGTTATGCGCACGGCCCAGGATCGCCCGAGAGCTTCTATCGCGGCCTCGGTTTCGTGCCCACGGGCGAGATCGGCGACGGCGAGACCGTCGCAGCCCTCCCCCTCGTCAGTCAGGGTCGGTAGCTGC
>JAYTNH010000093.1:0-7950 GCA_043748395.1 Ilumatobacteraceae bacterium
CAACTCGCCGTCGACGAGCAGGCGTTGCAAGGCGAGATCGCGTCGCTGCAAGGCGAGGTCGACACCCTGCAAGCGCAGGTCATCAACGTTGCGATCAACCGCTACACCCGATCGGGAACCACGGGAATCCCTGTGCTCACTGGCTTCAAGGCACCCGAGCAACAGGTACAGATCGATGCGCTCATCGATGTCATCAACGACACCTCGGCCGACGATTTCGATCGCTTCGATTCGCTCAGCCGTGACCTCGACGCCAAGAAGCTCGAGCTTGCCGACACCCAACAGCGGGCGCAGACCGAGAAGGCCAACCTTGCCGGCTTGCGCGATCAGGCGAACGCCGAGGTCGAGCGGCTCAAGCAGGTCGAGGCTCAACGACTGCAAGACGAAGCCGTTCGCAAAGCGTTGCAGGCCGAGGAAGCCGAACGCGCCCGGCGAGCGGCAGCGTTGGCCAAGCAAACGCTGCCGGTAAGCACCACGCCAGTTGCCTCCGACGACATCGACAGCTCTGCAGGCTCCACATCGCCAACTGCCCCGGGTGCGGCGGCACCCAGTTCGCAGGTCAAGCCGCCCAGTTCGGGTGGTCTCACTGGCGGCGGCGGCAACGGCGGTAGCAGCGTGTACGGCGGCGTCGACTTCGTGTGCCCAACCGGTGGTTTTGCAGTGGCGTTCGGCGACACATGGGGAGCGCCCCGAAGCGGCGGTCGACGCCACGAGGGCGTCGACATGATCGGAATACGCGGCACGCCAATTCTTGCGGTGGTCGACGGCTTCGCCAAGCCCAAGAGCAACACGCTGGGTGGTACCACCATCTGGTTCGCCGGGGCCGACGGCAACGCCTACTACTACGCTCACCTCGACAGCTACGGAGCCACGGGCACCGTGTCGAAGGGCGAGGTCATCGGGTATATGGGTGACACGGGTAACGCCAAGCAGAGCGTGGTGCACCTGCACTTCGAGGTGCACCCCGGCGGCGGGCCGGCGGTCAACCCGTACCCCACGGTTCGCGCGCACTGCTGAGTGCGCTTGCTCGAGTCCGGTTGGCGGTTCGCGGCGACGGTCGGCAAGGCTGTGCTGAATGAGTGACGACCTGGCCGCACAACTGGCCGAGGTGCTCGGTGCGTCGGCCGTCAACGACCTGGCCCGCCTTTCGGGCGGAGCATCTCGCGAGACATGGCGATTTGTCGCCGATGGTGAGCCGCTGGTGTTGCAACGCCAGCGCGGGGGAGATGTCCGTGATATGGCGGTGGAGGTCGCTGCGCTGCGTGCAGCGGCGGCCGGGGGTGTTCCGGCGGCGCGCGTCGTGGCATCAGGCGACGCAACGAGCGCTCTGGGCGCGTCGTTCATGGTTCTCACCGCGATCGACGGCGAAACGATCGCACGCAAAATCCTGCGCGACGACGAGTACGCGCATGCTCGAACGGTGCTGACAACCCAACTCGGTGCGGCGCTCGCACAGCTCCACGCGGTCGATGCCTCGATCGTGCCCGCACTACCGGCGCCCGACCAACTGCAGCAGTATCGCGAGGTGCTCGACACCAGTGAGCAGCCGCATCCGGCATTCGAGTTGGCCTTCCGGTGGCTCGCGGCTCACCAGCCGGCGGCGAGCCAACAGACGTTGGTTCATGGTGACTTCCGCCTCGGCAACGTGATGGTGGGCGACGACGGGCTTCGCGCCGTGCTCGACTGGGAGCTTGCCCACCTGGGCGACCCCATGGAAGACCTCGGTTGGCTGTGCGTTCGGGCATGGCGCTTCGGGTTGCCCCAACCGGTGGCCGGGTTGGGCGCCTACGAGCAGTTGTTCGAGGCCTACGAAGCTGCGGGTGGCGCGCCGGTCGATCCCGAGGTGGTGCGCTGGTGGGAGGTGCTCGGCACGTTGAAGTGGGGCATCATCTGCATCATGCAGGCCAGCACCCACCTCACGGGTGTGTTGCGTAGCCACGAACTTGCCGCCATCGGTCGGCGGGTGTGCGAGAACGAACACGACCTGTTCCTGGCGTTGGAGGGTCGCTGGTGATCCCGCACGATGTGCCAACAGCCGAGCAGCTGATCGAGTCTGTTCGCGAGTGGCTCGAACGTGACGTACTGCCGACGACCAGCGGTCGGCTGCAGTTCCATTCGCGCGTAGCCATCAACGTGCTGGCCATGGTGGAACGTGAGCTGTCACTCGGTGCCGAGCAGGCGGTCGTGCACGCCGGTCGCCTTCATTCGCTTGGCTGTACTGGCGACGCAGAGCTGGCCGCACGAATTCGTGCCGGTGAGTTCGACGACAGGTTGCCCGAGGTCCGCGATCTCGTGTGGGCCAGCGTCCGCGACAAGTTGGCCGTGGCCAACCCCAAGTACCTCACGAACCAGTAGGACGGCCGCTTAGCTCGCGTCGGGCGGGGCGTGACCGGTGCGGTTGCGTGGTGCTCCGAGGGTGACTGGTTGTCCGGCGGCGAGCTGGCCACATGCGGCGTCGATGTCGGTGCCGCGATTGCGGCGTACCGTGGCGTTGACGCCCAGCGATACCAGCAGGTCGCGGAACTCGCTGACGTGCTTGGCGGACGACCCAACGGTGGGGTAGCCGGGCGTGGGGTTGAGCGGAATCAGGTTCACGTGCGCCGGCAGATGGAATCGCCGACAGAGCCTGGCAAGTTCGGTGGCATCGGTGGTGCGATCGTTGACGCCGGCGATGAGCGCCCATTCGAAACTGACGCGCCTGCCTTTCACCGCGAGGTAGTCGCTGCAGGCGGCCATGAGATCGTCGAGTGGATAGCGCTTGTTGATCGGTACCAACTCGTCGCGGAGCACGTCGTTGGCCGCGTGCAACGACACAGCAAGGTTGACCGGCAAGGGCCGCTCGGTGAGCTTGCGGATACCCGGAACCAAGCCGACGGTAGAGATGGTGATGTGCCGGGCCGACAGACCGAGTGCGCCATGAATGCGTTCGACTGCCGACCACACGGTTGCTTCGTTTGCCATGGGCTCGCCCATGCCCATGAACACCACGTTGGCGAGCCGCCTGTTCAGCGCGCGCGCCTCACGTGCGGCCACCACTACTTGCTCGACGATTTCGCCCACCGTGAGATGGCGTGTGAACCCGGCCTGCCCGGTGGCGCAGAATCCGCACGCCATGGCGCAGCCAACCTGGCTGCTCACGCACACCGTGACACGATCGGGGTACAGCATGAGCACCGTCTCGATGTGGCTGCCGTCGGCCAGCCGCCAGAGGTACTTCACGGTGTCGCCGCCGTCGCTCACTCGACGCACCTCCGATGACAGTGCGCTCGGCAGGGCGGCATTGACTCGTTCGCGCAGGGCCTTGGGGATGTTGGTGATGTCGTTGGGTTCGGCCAGTTGCGTGTACAAGCCCTGCCACACCTGATCGAGCCTGTAGCGCGGTTCGCCCACGAGCAGATCGGCGAGTTCGTCGCGGGTGTGCTGGTAGAGGCTGTTCATGCGCGGCGCGTCACCCGACGGTAGTCGCGAGTTCCTGGTACTGGGCGATGCGCTGGCGCACGATGTCGAGGCTCGAGGTCCAGAACGCCACATCGGTGACATCGAACCCGAATACGCCTGCCAGTTCCTCGGCGCCTGCCATGCCCACGCGCGAGAGCACGTCGTCGTAGTGGGCGCGGAATCGATCGGGGTCGTCTTTGTATTGCGCGATCAGGCCGAGTCCGAACAGCAGACCGTACGTGTACGGCCAGTTGTAGAAGTGCGAGCTGTAGTAGTGCGGCTTCACCACCCACATGTGCCGATGAGCAGTGGTCTGGTCGAGGCCGTCGCCGTATGCGTCGGCCTGCGCGGCGAGCATGAGCTCGTTGAGCTCGCTGACACCGAGCGTTCGGCGTTGCCGGCGGGCGAACACTTCGGTCTCGAACAAGAACCGACTGTGGATGTCGACGACCACCTGGGCGCTGCCCTTCAGATCGACATCGAGTTGCACGAGGAGGTCGCGCCCGTGTAGGCGCCGCAGGCCCTCCTCGACCACGAGCGTTTCGCAGAAGATGCTTGCCGTCTCGGCCAGTGCCATGGGTAGTTGTCGTTGCAATGGTGTGCGTTCGGCGAGCTGAGTGTTGTGGTAGGCGTGACCCAACTCGTGGGCGGTGGTCTGGGCCGACTCGACGCTGCCACCCCAGTTGAGGAACACCAGCGACCGGTCGCCTGCAAACGGCATGCAGAACGCTCCGCCGCGCTTTCCGTCGCGCGGTGCGGCATCGATCCATTGTTCGTCGACGGCCCGGTCGACCAAGGTGGCCAGCGAGCCACCGTACGATGCGAACGCCTGCCGAACGACCGCGAGTCCGTCGTCCCAGCTCATCGAAGCGGGAGCGAACGGCAGCGGTGCGACGAGGTCATACCAGGGCAGCCCTGCCTGGTGGCCGTGGAGACCTGCCTTGGTGCGCATCCAACTGCGGAAGTCGGGCAGCGATGCCACGATGGCCTCGTGCATTGCGTCGAACGTGGGCCTGCTGACGCTGTTGGCGAACAACGATGCGTCGAGTGGTGATGCCCACCCCCGGCGCTTGTTCACGGTGTTGGCCTCGCCCTTGATGCTGTTCATGGCCGCGGCGCAGGCAACGGCCACGGTGGGCCACACCTGCATCTCAGCGTCGTAGGCGGCCTGCCTGACGACCGATTCGCTGTGGCTGGCCAATCCCCGTACGGCGGCCATGGGCAACACGGGGTTGGTGCCGTCGGGCATGGAAACAGGAGCTGAGAGCTGCGAGGTGATGTCGTTGTGTAGTCGGGCCCAGGCCGAGCTGCCGGTGGTGGCGAGCTCGGCGTACAGGACTTCCTCTGACTCACCCATCTGGTACTCGGCGCGGGCGGCAAGCCGGGCGAGCGGACCGCTGTGTTCGGCAACCTGCGGGCTCACGGTCGCCAACTGATCGACGCCGAGCGACTGCAGCCAGTCGGCCAGGCGCGCCATCAGCGGGCGCTCACGTGCACCAAGGGCGGTGAGTTCACTTCTGAGACCCTGCGCGCGTTCGTCGTAGCTGTCGGTGCTCACGGTGGCGTGCACGTAGGCGCTCACGACGTCGCCATGGAGCCGCGACTCGTTGAGCGCGTTGAGCACTCGGTCGGCCACTTCGCCATCGGACGCCACGACCGGTCGAGGGGGTACGGCGCGGATGCCGCTCTCGTCGAACAGGGCCTCGAGTCGAGTGATGTCTGCGCCCACCCGCTCCATCGCCTCGAGGAAAGGTCGTGCGTCGAACGACTCATACACATCGGAGACGTTCCAGCGCGGGAGTTCGGTGGTCATGCAGTGGTCCGTTCGATGTGTCCGACGTACACGCGGTCAGTGTGGTCAGTATGGAATCCGAGCCGACGGTAGAGCGACACGGCCGAGATGTTGTCGGCATCGACGTGCAGCATGCCCACCGACAGCCCGCGCGCGGTGAGGCTCTGCAGGCCGGCGACGGTGAGTGCCTTGCCCAACCCGAGACCGTGGAAATCGGGGTGTACCGCAATGACATAGATCTCGCCCATAGGTGGCGAGGCATTGCTGTGCACTTTGGTCCAACAGAATCCGGCGAGCCGACCATCGCGTTCGTGCATGAGCAAGCCCGACGGATCGAACCACGGGGCCCGCTCGCGTTGCAGCACAGCAGTCAGGTCCCAGCCGCCTTGTTCGGGGTGCCAGTGGAACGCAGCGTTGTTGACCTCGAGCCACGCCTGCTCGTCGCTGCCAACCACGAACGGGCGGGTACGAATGGGTTCGCCCGCCGTGAGCTCGTCGCCGAGCGGCAAGTCGCGCCGCATCTGCAACAACTCTCTGCCAGCGTTCAACCCCACCGATACGGCCACCTGTGCGATGTGGTCTGCTGGCCTGAACGTCCACCATTGCACTGAGCCTCCGCCGCCATCGGTCACGATCTGGAGTGCGGCGCGCAGGGTCTGGGTGGCGAGCACCGATGCGTGCTGGCGGTGTGCTGGGTGGATGACCAGTTCGATCGACCACGCAGCATTCGTGCGGGTGACCTGCGCGTAGGCCGCAAGCTCACCGTCAGGATGTCTGCTGAGCACGATTGCGGTGACGCCGTCGGCCGGGTCGAGCAGATGCTGGTGCAGGTCGAGCCACACCTGATCGCTTACCGGCCTGAATCCGTCGTGGTCGGCAACGAGGTCGACCAGTTGGAGCACCTCGGCCAGCACCTCGGCCGCCAACTCGGCCGCCAAGTGAGGGTGAGCTTCGGTGCGCCACATGCGTTCGAGGCTAATCGGCCGCCGCGCCGTAGCCTCGTGCGTCATGGGCACGCCGCGTACGCCGAAGGGTCGCGCCGTGGCCGTTGCCGCACGCCTGGTGCACGAGTATCCCGAAGCACTGTGCGAGCTCGATCACCGCAATCCGTTCGAACTGTTGGTGGCCACCATCTTGTCGGCGCAATGCACCGACGCCAGGGTCAACATGGTGACTCCGGCGTTGTTTGCCCGCTATCCCGATGCAGCGGCACTGGCCGCAGCGGTTCCGGGCGACGTCGAGCAGATCATCAACTCGACCGGCTTCTATCAAGCGAAGACACGCAATCTGCTGGGCATGGCACACACGCTGCTCGACGAGTTCGGCGGCGAGGTACCGACCGCGCTCGCCGATCTGGTCATGCTGGCCGGTGTCGGTCGCAAGACCGGCAATGTGGTGCGCAGCGTTGCATTCGGGCTGCCGGGACTGCCGGTCGACACTCATGTCGGACGACTTGCCCGCCGCCTCGGCCTCACCGTGCACGACGATCCGGTGAAGGTCGAGACCGAGCTGGGGAGCTACCTTCCGCGTGCTGAATGGGGGCCGTTCAGCTTGCGGCTCATCCTGCACGGTCGCCGCGTGTGCGATGCAAAGAAGCCAGATTGCGGGCGGTGCGTGCTCGAAGACCTGTGCCCATCGTCCCTGCTCCCGGGCCGCACTCGCGCGAGACGCGCGGGGTGAACCACTCAGAGTGGGCACTTGCCTTTGCTCAGTGAACGTGTATGATCAATGCACCAACCAGGTTCCCGCCACCTGGTTTGCGAGCGATGCCGGGATCCGCCGCCTGGCGTCGCCGTGCGATGGCCCCGAAAGGGGCCATCGCCATTTTTGCGACCGCTACCCGGCGAGCTTCGCGGCGCGGCGCAAGAGCCGGCTCGCTGTTCGCAGCGCCCGTTCTGCCTCGTACAACGCGCCCGATACGTCGTCCTGCTCGGCGGTCTGGTGCCCTGGTGCTAGGTCGGCCACCTCTTGGCGATACCGATCGATGTGCTCGGCGATGACCGACAACACGGCGTGACTCGAACTGGACATGCACAGAGTCTGCCCGATGACCTGAACAATGCACTCGGGGCAAGGCTGTTGGCATCGGTAGCGTGACCGGCGTGATCCCCGTGCCAGTACGCGACGACCTCCGATTCCTCGAGGGCTACCACTCGCCCCAGGTCGATGTTCGCGTACGGCTCAACACCAACGAATCGCCTGTGCCGCCTCCTGCCGCATGGCGCGATGCGCTGGCGGCCGAGATGTCGCGCGTCGAGTGGCATCGGTACCCCGATCGATCTGCCACCGCCCTGCGAGCACGTATTGCCGACCTGCACAGCGTCTTGCCAGAGCACGTGTTTGCGGCCAACGGCAGCAACGAAGTGTTGCAGACGCTGCTGCTCGCGTACGCAGGCTTCGGACGCACCGTTGTCACCTTCGAACCCACGTATCAGTTGCATGGCCACATTGCACGCCTCACGGGCGCAACTGTCGTGGAGGGCGAGCGGGCAGCAGACTTCACGCTCGATCTCGACGAGGTCCGGCGCGTGGTCGGCACGGCGCAGCCAACCGTGACGTTCCTGTGTTCGCCCAACAACCCCACCGGCCTCGTCGAGTCGGAGCGAACAGTTCGAGCAGTGCTTGCGATGGTGCCCGGGCTGTTGGTGGTCGACGAGGCATATGGCCAGTTCGCCCCGTGGTCGGCGCTCAGTCTCGTCGACGACGACCGCCCGCTCGTG
>JAYTNH010000094.1:0-3713 GCA_043748395.1 Ilumatobacteraceae bacterium
AACAGTGAGCGAGGACTCGGCGATGTCGGTGCTCAGCACGACCCGCCGGTGGCCGGGCCGCGACGGCGCGAGCGCTTCGTCCTGCTCGGCCAAACTGAGTGCGCCGGCGAGCGGCAGTACGTCGACCCGTACGTCGACCGGCACATCAGCGTTGGTCCCCAGATCGACGTTGGCGAGGAGCTGTTGCACGCGCCTGATCTCTGCGACGCCTGGCAGGAACACGAGCAGGTCGCCGGTCTCGTCGTTGAGTGCGCGGGCGATCAGTGCGGCCACGGCCTGCTCGACGCGGTCGCCCTTGCGCATTGGCGCCCACCGCACGTCGACAGGGTGCAGGCGGCCATCGCTGGTCGCGACCGGAGCATCGCCCAACACTCGCAGCAGCCGTTCGGTGTCGGGTGTGGCCGACATGGCGAGAATGCGCAGGTCGGGGCGTAGGGCGGCCCGCGCGTCGAGCGCAAGCGCCAACCCCACATCGGTCGGCAGGTTGCGCTCGTGGATCTCGTCGAAGATCACCACGCCGATTCCAGCGAGTTCTGGATCGTTCTGCAGCCGCCGAGTGAGCACGCCCTCGGTCACTACCTCGATGCGTGTGGTGGGCCCGATTCGGCGCTCGTCACGAGTCTGGTAACCAACGGTGCCACCGACCTCCTCACCAAGCAGGCTGGCCATGCGCCGTGCCGCAGCACGGGTGGCCAGGCGTCGGGGTTCGAGCATCACGACGCGCTGCTGGCCAAGCCACGGCTGATCGAGCAGCCACAGCGGCGCCACCGTGGTCTTGCCTGCTCCCGGTGGAGCGACGAGGATTGCAGTCGTGTGATCGGCGAGTGCCTGGCCCAACGCCTCGAGCGCCTCGATCACGGGCAGATCGAGGACCTCGCGTGGGAGCGGCACCTCAGCCGAGCGCGGGCGTGCCGTGGAACGGGCTGGGGTCGCCGGCGATGGGGATGGTAGGGGCGATCCAGGCAGTGGTGCTGGCGATGGCCTCGGCGACGGAGCGCCACTCGGCGGGGTTCCATCCCTCGGCGCTGGCGGGCACGGTGCCGTCGAGGCGCACGAACACGAACGCCGGAAGCGAGCCAAGACCGAGGGCCCGCACAAAGGCGCGGTCGGGGTCGCAGAACACGAGGAAGTCGTGGGCGATCGGGCCGAGGAACGTAGTGGCTTCTTCGGCGGTGCAGGTGAGCACGAGGTTGACGCGTGCATCGGTACCGCTGAGCTCGGCGAGGATGCGGGTGGCGGGCTTGAGCACCCACGAGCTCTCGTTGGTGAACGGGTCGAGCACCACGCTGGCCAGATGGAACATCGTGAGCCATTCGTCGAGCGGACGCGTGTCGCCGGCGATGGTGGTGAGGCTGGTTGTTGGCGAAGGAGTGCTGACCACAAGGGGAACGGTAGCGCGGCCGCGGTGAACCGGCCCATCTCAGTAGGCCCGGCCGGCACACTCACGAAGCGGTAGCGTCGCGGCGATGCACCCGATCGAGCGCCTTCGCTACGTGGCCAGATCGCAGGGCGGCGACCAGCGGGTACTGGTTCGCGAGACCGCCAGCGCGCTGCATGGCTTGGGGCTCGATCCCGCCGGTTTGGTCGTCGCGTGTCGTCGCATCGTCGAACGGCACCCGTCGTCGGGGCCGCTGTGGTGGCTGTGTTCGTCAATGCTCGCCGCTGCCGAGCCGTTCCGGGTTGCGTCGTCGCTGGCCGACCTGATCGACGACGACCCCACGCCCGATGTGTTGGTACAGACCATTCCCGACGACGCCACGGTGTGCATCGTGGGGTGGCCAGATCTTGTCGGCGAGGCGGTGTTGCGGCGCGGCGATGTGACGGTGCTTGCCATCGATGCCTGCGATGAGGGCGCGGCGTTCGTGCGTCGCCTGCAGCGGGCCGATGTGACCGCCGAGGTCGTCGAACCCGGCGGTACGTCTGCTGCCGTTCTCGCCTGCGACATCGTGCTCATCGAAGCGCAAGCCGCTGGCGTGGGCGACCTGGTCGCGGTCACCGGTTCGCGCGCTGCGGCCTCGGTTGGCTATTGCAGCGACGTGCCGGTGTGGGCCGTGGTGGGTCGGGGGCGCTGCCTTCCCGTCGTCACGTTCGCGAGCATCGTCGAACGCGTCGGCGACGTTCGTGAACCGTGGCTTGCCACCAGCGAATCATTGCCGGTGGCGCTCGCCACGGCGGTGGTGCGTGCTGACGGTGTGTTCGACATCGATGCGTGTGTGCTGCAGCCTGAGTGCCCGGTCGCTTACGAGTTGCTACGCGCCAGCCCAATGTGACCCGCCGGGTTTGCGGTAGCGCATGATTGTGCACACTGGCATTGTCCTTGTGCGGGCGCTGACATTACGATCGAGCCATGGCCAACACTGTGAAAGCTGCACTGCTCCAGACCGATTGGGCTGGCAGCAAAGAAGCGATGATCGACAAGCACGAACAGGCAGCCCACGACGCGAAGGCCGAGGGTGCGCAGGTCATCAGCTTCCAAGAACAGTTCTACGGGCCGTACTTCTGTCAGGTGCAAGACGCCGAGTACTACAGCTACACCGAGCTCATTCCCGACGGCCCCACCACGCAGCGGTTTTGCAGCGTGGCCAAAGAACTCGGCATGGTGATGGTGCTGCCGATGTACGAGCACGAGCGTGCCGGCATCTATTACAACACTGCCGCAGTGATCGATGCCGATGGCACCTACCTCGGCAAATACCGCAAGCAGCACATCCCGCAGGTGAAGGGCTTCTGGGAGAAGTTCTACTTTCGCCCTGGCAACGGGGGCTATCCCATCTTCGAGACGGCCGTTGGCAAGGTGGGCGTGTACATCTGTTACGACCGCCACTTCCCCGAAGGTTGGCGGGCGCTCGGCCTCAATGGCGCCGAGATCGTGTTCAATCCGTCGGCGACGCACCGCGGGCTCAGCGAGTACCTGTGGCGACTCGAGCAACCGGCCTCGGCCGTGGCCAACATGTACTACGTCGGCGCGATCAACCGGGTAGGCATCGAGCCGCTGGGCGAGAACGACTTCTACGGCCAGAGCTACTTCGTCGATCCTGAGGGCAAGTTCGTCGGTGATGTGGGCGATGCCTTCAAGCCCGAGCTCATCGTGCGCGATCTCGACCTCGACAAGATCAAGCAGGTGCGCGACCGGTGGGCGTTCTACCGCGATCGCCGCCCCGACGCATACGCCGAACTGGTGCAGGGCTGAGCACGATCATCATGGGGACGACACTCATCAAGAACGGCAAGGTCATTTCGGCGACGGGGGTGATCGCACAAGACGTGCTCATCACCGACGAGGTCATCACCGCAGTGGGCGCACCCGGATACTTCGAGGGCGCCGAGCAGGCGTCGAAGGTCATCGATGCAGCGGGCAAGTACGTCATCCCCGGGGGCGTCGACGTGCACACACACATGGAGCTGCCGTTCGGTGGCACGTTCGCCAGCGACACGTTCGAGACCGGGTCGCGCGCCGCGGCGTGGGGCGGTGTCACCACCATTGTCGACATGGCCGTGCAGCGCACCGGCGAGAACGTGTTCGACGGTCTCGCCGAGTGGCATCGCAAAGCCGAGGGCAACTGCGCCATCGACTACGCGTTCCACCAGATCATCGGCGGCGTCGACGAGCAGTCACTGAAGGACATGCAATACCTCGTCGAGCACGAGGGCATCAGCAGCTTCAAGCTGTTCATGGCGTACCCGGGCGTGTTCTACAGCGACGACGGCCAGAT
>JAYTNH010000095.1:0-2131 GCA_043748395.1 Ilumatobacteraceae bacterium
CGCTGCGGTCACATGACACAGACGCAGCGAGCGTTCGTAGTACACGTGGC
Organism: Ilumatobacteraceae bacterium; assembly: GCA_043748395.1. GTDB lineage: Bacteria > Actinomycetota > Acidimicrobiia > Acidimicrobiales > Ilumatobacteraceae > JAYTNH01. The sequence goes on from JAYTNH010000095.1 coordinate 51, forward strand.
AGCCCCGCGAGCCGGCCTTGGCGTCGGCTCGAACGAGCAGATCGAACAGGATGCTAGGTGAGCTCAGCGCGGCGGCTTTGCCGAAGAGAAGGCGCGTCTCGCGCATCGCGGACGCTGCGATGGCCAGCGGTGGATCGAGGAGCAGACCGACGCCGTCGAGGTAGCCGTCGAGCTCGGTATCGGTGAAACGTCCGTCGGCGTCGAGCACTCCCGCCATGACATCGGCCGCTTCCACGACGACCTCGCGTTGGTGCGATTCGGATGACCGTCTACTGAGCGCAGCGAGCTGCGCACAGATCGCGTCGACGAATGCTGTCACCTCGGGCTCGATGCCCCGGTCGCCGCGTCCGTTCATGGCGGGCAGCGTAGGTGAAATGTTCTCCAGTGCGGTCCGGCCGATTGACCAGCGGGTCAAGTTGGAAAGTATGGTGCCAGGCATGGATCACCGATTTGAGAGCGTGCAAGAGGTCCGCGACGGGCTGAAGGCCGTCAACTACCTGGCCGACGACGGCATCGCGGGCGTTGCCTTCCTCGCCGATCGCCTTGGCAAGCCAGTACTGGTCGAGGGCCCCGCTGGCACCGGCAAGACCCAGCTCGCCAAGAGCATCGCCGAGATGACGGGCGCTCGGCTCATCCGCCTGCAGTGCTACGAAGGGCTCGACGAGTCCAAAGCGCTGTACGAGTGGAACTACAAGAAGCAGTTACTGCGCATTCAGGCCGACAAGAACAGCGACTCGTGGAGCGAGGTGCACGACGACATCTTCAGCGACGAGTTTCTGCTCACCCGACCGCTGCTCGAGGCGATCACTGCCGAAGACCCTGTGGTGCTGCTCATCGACGAAGTCGATCGCGTCGAGGTCGAGACCGAGGCACTGCTGCTCGAGATCCTCAGCGACTACCAGGTGTCCATTCCCGAGTTGGGCACCATCGTCGCCAAGCAGATCCCGCTCGTGTTCCTCACGTCGAACAACACCCGCGAGCTCAGCGAAGCGCTGAAGCGCCGCTGTCTGTTCCTGCACGTCGACTACCCCGATCTCAACCGCGAGAAAGAGATCGTGCTCACCCGCGTGCCCGGCGTCAGCGACAACCTCGCCGACCAGATCGCACGCATCGTGCGCAGCATCCGCCAACTCGACCTCAAGAAGGCGCCGTCGGTCAGCGAGACCATCGACTGGGCGCGCACGCTGCTGCTGTTGGGCATCGAGCACATCGACGCCCAACAGGCCAAAGACACCCTGCACGTCCTGCTCAAGTATCAGACCGACATCGCCAAGGCGGCGAAAGAGCTCTCGGTCGACAAGTAATGCTCGACCTGCTCGCCGGTTTCGTTGTCGAGCTCCGCAACGCGGGGCTGCCCGTGTCGCTCACCGAGAACCTCGATGCGATGGAAGCAGTGCAGCACATCCCCATCGAAGACCGCGATGCGTTCAAGTACGCGCTCGGTGCCACGTTGGTCAAGAACAACGCGCACTGGCGGTCGTTCGAGACCGTGTTCGAGGTGTACTTCCGCCTGCGCGGTCCCGAGTACCGCATCGGCGAGGGCAACGAGACCGACATCGACGAGATGTGGCGCGAGATGCAAGAACAGATGCAGGCCGACGGCAAGGGTGCCGCTGGTGGTGGCCTCGAATCGATGACGCCTGAAGAACTGGCCCAAATGCTGCTGAACGCGTTGATGAACGGCGACCAGGGGCTCATGCGGGCGATGGCCAAGCAGGCCGTGCAGCGCTTCGCCGGCATGGAGCCTGGTCGCCCCGTGGGTGGCACGTACTACCTGTATCGCACGCTGCGCAACCTCGACCTCGACAGCATGCTCGAAAAGCTCATGGAGGCGAGCCGCCAGCAGGTCGGTGGTGAGCTCACGCCGCTCGAGGAGCGCCTCGAACGTGACGAGTACAACGATCGCATCGAGAAGTTCAAGCAAGAGATCGAGGCCGAGATTCGCCGACGGCTCGTCGCCGACCGTGGTGCAGAAGCGATGGCCAAGACCCTACGCAAGCCCCTGCCAGAAGATGTCGAGTTCATGCATGCGTCACGCGACGAGATGCAAAGTCTCAAGAAGGCGCTCTACCCGCTCACGC
>JAYTNH010000096.1:0-3414 GCA_043748395.1 Ilumatobacteraceae bacterium
ATCTGCCCCACGCGATCCTGATGATGATTCCAGAGGCCTGGGAGAACCACGACACCATGGACGCCGAGAAGCGGGCGTTCTATCGGTTCCACTCGTCGCTCATGGAGCCGTGGGACGGCCCCGCCAGTGTCGCATTCACCGATGGCAGCGTCATCGGTGCCGTGCTCGACCGCAACGGCCTGCGCCCGAGCCGTTACTGGGTCACGGCCGATGATCGCGTGATCATGGCCAGTGAGGTCGGCGTGATCGACATCGATCCGGCGCTGGTCGTGCGCAAGGGTCGTCTGCAACCCGGCCGCATGTTCCTGATCGACACCGCGCAAGGGCGCATCGTCGAAGACGATGAGATCAAGCGCAGCCTGGCCCACGAACAGCCATACAGGCAGTGGCTCGAAGCCGGTCTCGTCGAACTTGCCGAACTGCCCGCCCGCGAGCACATCGAGTACAGCCACCTCAGCGTGCTGCGTCGCCAGCAGGTGTTCGGCTACACCCACGAGGAGCTGAAGCTCATCGTGGCACCGATGGCCAAGATGGGTGCTGAACCGATTGGTTCGATGGGCACCGACACTCCGTTGGCCGTGCTCAGCGACCGCCCTCGGCTGCTGTTCGATTACTTCCAGCAGCTCTTTGCGCAGGTCACCAACCCACCGCTCGACGCCATCCGTGAAGAGGTCGTTACGTCGGTTGGTTCAACCGTCGGGCCAGAGGCGAACCTGCTCGTTCCCGGTCCCGAGAGCTGCCGTCAGCTCAGCCTGCCATTCCCCATCATCGACAACGACGACCTGGCCAAGATCGTGCACATCAACGACGACGGCACCTTTCCCGAGTTGGCTGCGGTGACGATCAGCGGGCTCTATCGCGTGAGTGGCGGAGGTGTCGCACTGAAGCTCGCCCTCGATGCCATTCGACTCGAGGCCAGCCAGGCGATCACCGACGGCGCGCGCATCATCGTGTTGAGCAACCGCAACACCGACGAGGTGTACGCGCCCATTCCGAGCCTGTTGCTCACGGCGGCGGTGCATCATCACCTCATCCGCGAGAAGCAACGCACCAAGGTGGGGCTCGTCGTCGAATGTGGTGATGCGCGCGAGGTGCATCACATGGCAATGCTCATCGGCTACGGCGCCGGCGCGATCAATCCGTACCTCGCCTTCGAGAGCATCGAAGACCTGGCGCGCGAGGGCTTGTACGGCCTCGCCGACATCGATCCGCGCAAGGCGGTGAAGAACTACATCAAGGCTGCTGGCAAGGGTGTGCTCAAGGTGATGAGCAAGATGGGAGTCAGCACCGTGGCCAGCTACACGGGTGCGCAGATCTTCGAGGCGATCGGGCTCAGTCACGACCTGGTCGACGAATACTTCACCGGCACTGTCAGTCGTCTGGGTGGCATTGGGCTCGACGAGCTCGCGGCCGAGGTAGCGGCCCGTCATCACACCGGCCATCCGCATCGCCCTGAAGAACGTGCGCATCGCAACCTCGAACTCGGCGGCGAGTACCAGTGGCGCCGCGAGGGTGAGGTGCACCTGTTCAATCCCGAGACGGTGTTCAAGCTGCAACACGCCACGCGCTCGAAGCGGTACGACATCTTCAAGCAGTACAGCTCGCTCGTCGACGATCAGGCCAAGCGGTTGGCCACGTTGCGCGGTCTGTTCGAGTTCAAAGAAGGCGCCCGCACTCCGATACCGATCGACGAGGTCGAGCCGATCGATGAGATCGTCAAGCGATTCTCGACGGGGGCGATGAGCTACGGCAGTATCAGCGCCGAGGCTCACGAAACTCTCGCCATCGCGATGAACTCCATCGGCGCGAAGAGCAACACCGGCGAGGGTGGCGAAGACGCCGATCGCTTGCACGATCCGCGGCGCCGCAGTTCGATCAAGCAGGTGGCCAGCGGCCGCTTCGGAGTGACCAGCGAATACCTCGTGAACGCCGAAGACCTGCAGATCAAGATGGCGCAAGGTGCCAAGCCGGGTGAGGGCGGTCAGCTGCCCGGCCACAAGGTGTATCCGTGGATTGCGTCCACACGGCACAGCACGCCTGGCGTCGGGCTCATCAGCCCGCCACCGCACCACGACATCTATTCGATCGAAGACCTCAAGCAGCTCATCCACGACCTCAAGAACGCCAACCCGGCTGCGCGCGTGCACGTGAAGCTCGTTGCCGAGGTTGGAGTTGGCACCGTTGCCGCAGGTGTGAGCAAGGCGAAGGCCGACGTCGTGCTCATCAGTGGCCACGACGGTGGTACAGGTGCCACGCCGCTCACCTCACTGAAGCATGCCGGCGGACCCTGGGAGCTGGGTTTGGCCGAGACCCAGCAGACCCTGTTGCTCAACGGCTTGCGTGACCGCATCGTCGTGCAGACCGATGGTCAACTGAAGACGGGTCGCGACGTGGTGATCGCGGCACTGCTCGGCGCCGAGGAGTTTGGCTTCGCTACCGCCCCGCTGGTGGTCAGTGGCTGCGTGATGATGCGCGTCTGCCATCTCGACACGTGTCCGGTGGGCGTTGCTACGCAGAACCCCGAGCTGCGGGCCAAATTCAGTGGCAAGCCCGAGTTCGTCGTGAACTTCATGCAGTACATCGCTGAGGAGGTACGCGAGTGGATGGCGCGGCTGGGCTTCCGAACCATTCAAGAGATGGTCGGGCATGTCGAGATGCTCGACACCAAGGCGGCGACCGATCACTGGAAGGCGCAGGGCCTCGACATCAGTCCCATCCTTGCTGTGCCGCACAACCCGTATGGTCAGACGCTCTACAACTCCGTCGGCCAAGACCACGGCCTGGCCGAAGCGCTCGATCAGCAATTGATCGTGTTGGCGGCTCCGGCGCTCGAGCATGGCGAGCGGGTGTCGATCGAGCTACCCGTGCGCAACGTGCACCGCACCGTGGGCACGCTGTTGGGCCATGAGATCACCAAGCGCCATGGCGGGGCCGGACTTCCCGATGGCACGATCGACATCCGCCTCAGGGGTTCGGCCGGCCAGAGCCTTGGCGCATTTCTGCCCAGCGGTGTCACCATCCGTCTCGAGGGCGACGCGAACGACTACGTCGGCAAAGGCCTGTCGGGTGGTCGGGTGGCTGTGCGGCCCGACCGCGGAGCCACGTTCAAAGCCGAACACAACGTCATCGCCGGCAACGTGATCGGGTATGGAGCGACCGCCGGTTGGCTGTTCCTACGTGGTGTTGTGGGCGAGCGTTTCTGCGTGCGCAACTCGGGCGCCACGGCCGTTGTCGAGGGCGTTGGCGATCACGCGTGTGAGTACATGACAGGTGGCCGCGTGATAGTGCTCGGCGCAACTGGTCGCAACTTCGGTGCCGGCATGAGCGGAGGCATCGCCTACGTGTACGACCCCGCCGACGTGTTTGCTGCGAAGGTCAACACCGAGATGGTGCAATTGCAACCACTCGACGCGG
>JAYTNH010000097.1:0-10501 GCA_043748395.1 Ilumatobacteraceae bacterium
GCGAACCCTCGATCGAGCACCATGCCGATGAACCCGCGAATGTCGGGAATGGCACTGCTGGCCCGTGGCATGCTCCACATGGGAAGGGCGTTGAGAGCCTCCATGTCGCGGTTGAACCGTGCCTCTTCGCCTGCGGCAAGATCGAGGTAGTGAACCCCGAGCTGGCGCGCCTTAGCGAACAACGGATCGTCGACATCGGTGACGTTGCGCACACACTTCACCGTGTGGCCCATGTCGACCAGACGCCGCTGCAACACGTCGTAGGCGATGAACGTCGAGGCATGACCAAGATGCGTCGCGTCGTATGGCGTGATGCCACACGTGTACATGAGCACCTGCTCGCCCGGCTCGAACGGCACGACCGACTGTTTGGCGGTGTCGTACAGGCGCATCGTCATGCTGTGGCAGCCCTCGGGTCGTTGTGAATGCCAGTGAGCTTCAGCGCCACCCGGGTCTTGTAGCGCACGTTGAGCTGCATCAACACTGCAGTGAACGCTTCGATGGCGGTGGCATTGGAGAGCTCGCCGGCATCGAGCGGACGGCAGCCGGGAATGCGCGAGACCATGTCGCTCACGATCTTGAGCGAGGTCTTCTCGTCACCGCAGATCAGTACATCGGAGTCGATCGGCTCACCCAGATTGCCGAGCTCTTTGGCTGGCAGGTGGTGAAACGCAGCAACGACGCGGCAACGGGGTACTGCTGCCTGCACATGCGCGGCGACGCTGCCTCGCGGCGGCACCAAGGGCTGGAACTCGTGGCCGACACGAACCAAGGCGTTGGCCATGCTGATCACAACCTTGCCGGCGAGGGCTTCAGCGTTCTCTCGCGCCGTGGTCGCTGCCGAGTCCCACGGCGTGGCGATGATGACCACTTCACAGGCGCTGGCGGCAGCGTTCTCGCCGTGGCTGAGAAACTCGGCGAGCTGTGGCGACTTCTCGACCAGGCTGTCGCGGATCTCGAGGGCCCTGGTCGCGGAGCGTGATCCGATCACCACCCGATAGCCGACCGAAGCCAACCGTGCCGCTAAGGCGCTGCCTGCGGGCCCGGTACCACCCAATATGCCAACGTCCATGAGGGTCAGCCTTGCACACCAACGGGCCTGCTCCACTGGCGCACGTCCACCCTGTGACTACGATCACCCGCATGGGTCTGCTCGACGGCAAGAACATCGTGATCACCGGCGTCCTCACCGATGCCTCGCTGGCATTCGGGGTTGCACAGCTTGCCCAGCGCGAAGGAGCCGAGGTGGTGCTCACTGGCGCAGGCCGTGCGCTGAGCCTCACCCAGCGCACAGCGCGCAAGCTCGACCAACCGGTCGATGTGTTCGAACTCGACGTCAGCATTCCCGAGCACCTCGTTGCAGTTCGTGACGCGCTGGCTCAGAAGTGGGGCCGCGTCGATGGCGTTCTGCATGCCATCGGGTTCGCCCCTGCGGTGTGCCTCGGCGACGACTTCATGGCCGCAACGTGGGACGACGTCTCGATCGCCATGAACATCAGCGCCTACTCGCTCAAGGCGTTGGCCGATGCCTTCGTGCCACTCATGACCAACGGCGGGGCGTTCGTCGGGCTCGACTTCGACAACACCGTGGCGTGGCCCGCCTACAACTGGATGGGTGTGGCCAAGTCGGCACTCGAGAGCGTGAGCCGCTACCTCGCCAAAGAACTTGGCCCGAAGGGCATCCGGAGCAACCTGGTCGCGGCAGGCCCGATCAAGACCATCGCCGCCAAGAGCATCCCCGGCTTCAAGACCTTCGAGGACGTCTGGGATGTCCGCGCCCCACTGGGGTGGGATGTCTCGGACTCATCAGCCGTCGCCAAAGCCGTTGTCGCCTTGCTCAGCGATTGGTTCCCTGCCACCACCGGTGAAATCGTGCACGTCGACGGTGGCTACCACGCCATGGGTGTGTAAGGCTTGCTCATCGACCTCGCCGAGCTTCACCTTCGCAACGTGACCTACCGACTCTTCGTCGAACTCGGGCGTGCTCCGACAGTGCACGAAGTTGCGGCCGACATCGAGTCAGATGACGAGGAAGTCGAAGCCGGATGGCGTCGGCTGCACGACGCGCACGCACTGGTTTTGCAGCAAGGCGCCGCCGAGATTCGCATGGCCAATCCGTTCTCCGCCGTACCAACGGCATACCGAGTGTTCGCGCGCGATCGCTGGTGGTACGCGAACTGTGCCTGGGACGCCTTCGGTATCTGCGCAGCACTGCGAGCCGACGGTCGCATCGAGACATCGTGCGCCGACTGCGCAGAGGCGCTCACCATCAGGGTCGACAATCAGTCGGTCGACGATGAATCGCTCCGCTTTCACTGTCTCGTGCCCGCCTCACGATGGTGGGACGACATCGTGTTCACTTGAAGCACGATGAACCTCTTCCGGTCGGAAGAACACATCGTGCGGTGGCTCGGCTCTCGGAGCCCTGGGGCCACCATCGGCGTAGCAACGCTGTGCGAGCTCGCACACCTCTGGTGGAGTGATCGGCTCGACCCCGACTGGAAGCCTCGTACCCGCGAGCAGAACCAGGCGATCCTCGACCGTCTCGGTCTGATGGGTGAACCCTGGCAGTTGGCGTAGGCCAGTCGATTCGTGGTTGTGAGTGGTCGCCCAGCGACCACTCACAACCAAACTTCGGGGAGGGGTAGCGTCGACAGCGTGAACCGACTTGCCGACGAGACCTCGCCGTACCTGCGCCAACACAAGGACAACCCGGTCGACTGGTACGCATGGGGCCCGGAGGCGTTCGCTGCAGCTCGCGAACGCAACGCGCCGCTGCTCATCAGCGTCGGGTACTCGGCCTGCCACTGGTGCCACGTCATGGCCCACGAGTGCTTCGAAGACGCCGAGGTCGCCGCGACGATGAATCGGCTGTTCGTGAACGTGAAGATCGACCGCGAGGAGCGCCCGGACGTCGACGCCGTGTACATGGATGCCGTGCAGGCCATCAGCGGTCGCGGTGGCTGGCCGATGACCGTGTTCTGCACACCCGCCGGCGAACCGTTCTTCGGTGGCACGTACTACCCGAAGCCGAGCTTCCTGCAACTCATGGGTGCCATCGACGACGTGTGGCGGAACCGTCCCGACGACATCCGCCAGAACGTTGGCGCCCTCGCCGAGGCACTCAACCGCACAGCCCTCGTCGACCCGGCTGACGATGTGCCCGGCATCGAGCTGCTCGACCAGGGCATCGAGCGGCTCGCCAGATCGTTCGACCCCGAGTGGGGTGGGTTCGGTGGAGCACCCAAGTTCCCATCGACGATGAGCCTCGATCTGGTGCTGCGTGCATACCTCCACAACCCGACCGACGAGCTCGAAACGATCATCACCACGTCGCTCGACGCGATGGCCAGCGGCGGCATCTACGACCACATCGGCGGAGGATTCGCCCGCTACTCCGTCGATGAGCAGTGGCTGGTTCCGCATTTCGAAAAGATGCTGTACGACCAGGCCTTGCTGGTGAGGGTCTACGCGCATGCCGCCGTGGTGTTCGACCAGCCACGTTGGGCACAGGTGGTCGACGAGACGATCTCGTACGTGCTCGCTGAACTTCGTCACGGCGACGGCGGTTTCTATTCGGCCCAAGACGCCGATTCCCCAGATGAGCACGGCCATGGTCACGAAGGCCTGTTCCACACCTGGACCGCTGACGAGGTACGCGAGGTGCTGGGGGCCGACGCAGCAGCAGCGCTCGATTGGTACGAGTTCGGCGCGCCCAACTTCGAAGGTCGCACGATTCCCTCGCGGCTCGGGCATCGCGGCGCGCTCGCCCGCCCTGCTCACATCGAGCAGGCTCGTCAAGCCCTGTTCGCTGCTCGCTCCACACGCCGCCGCCCACTACTCGACGACAAGGTGCTCACCGAGTGGAACGGACTCATGCTCGCATCGCTTGCCGAGGCGGCCGCCCTCTTCCAACGCGACGATTGGCGTGATGCAGCGATCGCCAACGGCGAGTTCCTGATTGCGTCGCTACGACGATCCGACGGCCGTTGGAATCGTTCATGGCAAGCCGAGGGCACTCCCCCGGCCCGCCACGAGGCACTCGCCGCCGATCACGCCGCGCTGGTCGATGGGTTCACCCGACTTGCCGAGCTGACCGGACAAGCTCGCTGGATCGCTGCCGCCCGCGAGGTCGCCGACACCATGCTCGACCACTTCTGGGATGTCGATCGAGGTGGGCTCTACACCACCGCCGACGACGCCGAGCAGTTGGTCGCACGCCAAAAGGATCTGATGGACAACGCCACCCCGTCGGCAAACTCCACCGCAGCGCTGGCGATGGCGCGCCTCGGTTCACTCACCGGCGAAGCCCGATATGGCAACCACGCCGATCAGATCCTGCGCCTGCTGGCCGCCGTCATGCCCAATGCCCCTGGCGCATTCTCCAACGCGCTCGCCGCTGTCGACCTGCGCTGTTCTGGCACCACCGAGGTGGTGATCGTGGGTGATCGCACCGATCTCGTGCACGAAGTGCAACAGCGCTGGCTACCGAACGCCGTGGTCGCATGGGGCGAGCCGTACGAGTCGCCGTTGTGGAGCCAACGCACGTCTGGCGCGGCGTACGTGTGTCGCAACTACGCGTGCATGCTGCCCGCAGATTCGGTCGAGCTGCTGCACCAGCAGCTCGACGGCTGATTCGGCGCCAGAAGGCGTCCTACAGACCCGACTTCTCGAGGATGTGCACGCCACACGCTGAACCGAGGCCGATGACGTGGGCAAGACCCACCTTGGCGCCCTGGATCTGACGCTCGCCGGCCTCGCCACGCAGGTGGTGGCAGACCTCCCAGATGTTGGCGATACCGGTGGCGGCAATCGGGTGCCCCTTCGACTCGAGGCCACCCGACACGTTGACGGGCATCGACCCATCGCGCCATGTGGCGCCCGAGTTGAAGAAGTCGACCGCGCCACCCTCGGGGCAGAGCATGAGGTTGTCGTAGTGCACCAACTCGGCCGTGGCGAAGCAGTCGTGCAGCTCGACGAGGTCGAGATCGTCGGGCCCGATACCAGCAGCCTCGTACGCCATCTTGGCTGCGTTGCGCGTGAGCGTGTTGACGTTGGGCAGCACCTGGCAGGCCTCTTCGTACGGGTCGGTGGTGAGCACCGAGGCCGACACCTTGATGGCCCGGCGTTGTTGTTCGAGCGACAGGGTCTTCAGCTTCGCGTCGCTCACGACCACCGCGGCTGCTGCGCCGTCGCAGTTGGCCGAACACATCGGTCGCGTGTTGGGGTAAGCGATCATCATGTCGTTCATGATCTCGTCGAGCGTGAAGCGCTTCGAGTATGCAGCCAACGGGTTGAGCGTGCTGTGTGCGTGGTTCTTTTCACTGATCTTGGCAAACAACTCGAAGCTGGTACCGCCGTACTTGTGGCCGTACTCCATGCCCACCTGGGCGAACACGCCCGGCATGGCATCGGTACCGATGCGGCCATCGGTGTTGGCAACTGCGCCGTAACGACCCGACGGCGACCATTCGTTCTTGTCGCTCTTGGGGCGACCGCCACCACCCAACAGGCCGGCGCCGGCGAGCTTCTCGACGCCGACAGCAAGGCCCATGTCGACCTCGCCCGACTTGACGGCCATGATTGCCGTACGCAACGCGGTCGCACCCGTGGCACACGCATTGGCCACGTTGTACACCGGGATGCCGGTCTGGCCGATCTGCTTCTGCAGTTGCTGGCCGATGCCCGCATTCGACTGCATGAGACAGCCTGCGGCCAAGATGCCCATGTCTTTCATGGTGACACCGCCGTCGGCGAGGGCACCCATTGCCGCCTCGGCCGCTAGGTCGACGGTGTCGCGATCGGCGTGCTTGCCGAACTTGGTCATGATGATCCCGAGGATCCAAATGTCGTCGCTCATGGCTGCTCCTGCTCGTGCTTGTTCAGTTGATGGGTTCGAAACCGAAGCTGATGGCTTCGACATCGTTGTCGTCGACGCCCAGCGAGTACGTCGCCAGGCGAACCTTCATTCCCAACGAGACGTTGTCGGGAGTGGGCTCGACGTTGATGATGTTGCCGCGGGCGCTGGTTCCACCGAGATCGACGATGGCCGACACGAACGGAACTTGTACACCGGGCGCGGCGAACGTGACGATGGTGAACGAACGCACCTCGCCGTCGGTGGGCAAAGCAGCCGACCCGAACTCGGTGCCGCTACACCCTGCGCAGGCGTTGCGGCGGTCGAAGTAGCGAGCACCGCAGTTGGTGCACTCGGTCGCCACGAGGTGGGGCTGGTCGCCGAGTGCGAGGTAGTTGACGATCGGGATCTGCGTGGCCATCGAGGTCTCCCCTGGTGCGAGCGGCAGGTGCCACAGTAACGGGCACATGGCAGCGCCGACGAACGCACGCCTACAGGTGCCGGCGCCTACCAGTGTTGATGGTGGATCACCTGCTCGGCCGAGCGCCGCCGATGGGTGCGCGCTGATCCGGAAGCGGTGTCGTCGGCCGAGCGTTGGCCGAGCGCGACTGCACCGATTGCGGTGAGCGACGCAGGCACACCGAAGCTCTGCAACATGTGCTCGGCGTTGCGGAAGATGCCGAAGTACAGCGCCCCGATGCCTCGATCCTCGGCGAGCAGCAACAGATTCTGCACCGCCATGGCCGCGTCGGTGAGCCAGTAGGGCACCGGCCACGCTGCTGCGTCGTGCAGGCCGTGACCGGCCTTGTCGGACTCGGAGTACCGAGACGTGTACGCAGTGGGGTCGGCCAGCGCAAGTATCACCACCGGCGCGTCGAGTACGCCAGGTTGGCTCGATGCGAACCAGTCGCGGGCTTCGGTCAGCGTCCAGAAGTCGGCCAACGCCTCGCCGGTGAGCACCAACCAGTGAGCGCCCTGGCTGAACCCTGCTGAGGGTGCCCGACGAGCAAGATCGAGGAGCTCGTCGACGAATGCAGCCTCGAGCGGCTGGGTGTCGAAGTTGCGGGTCATTCGCCGACGCCGCAACAGGGCGTCGAGCGAGCGGTGGTTCAGCGCGCGCCCAGCTTGACGAGCTCTTCGGCCATGACCCAGCCATGCACCACGAGCGAGCCACCCTTGGCAGCTTTCACGTTCTCGAACAGGACCGCGACATCGGAGCGGATTTTTTCGGGCTTGAGTGACTCGTGGTCGAGAAAACCCGATTGGCCGTTGGACTTCACCACGAACGAGCTCTCGTCGTAGGTACCGTCGACGCCGAACCGCTTGGCCAGCCGACGGCCCCAGGCCCGCTCTTCGCCGACGGCGCGGTGGCCTGGGCGCGGGATGAGTTCGTCGAGTTGCTTGAAGCCATCGAGGGCGTCGGCCTGAACGAAACGCGACCCCACCACGACGTCTTCGTCGGGGAACGCCATGAGCGCACGGTGATATGCCTCGCCCATGAGACCACGAAGCACCTGGTCGCGCTTCGACGTGCGCTTGACGCTCATCAACCCCAGCAGCACGCAGGGGGTGCCGCCGATGCGTTCGAGCGTGCTGAACGTGAACCCTTGCAGGCGCTCGTCGATGCGTGCCGTGGTACACAGCACCCAGTCTTCTTTCGCCTTTGACAGCACACCGATGTCGAACGCTCCACCCATCGACGCCATTTCGTCGAGATCGGCGTCAGTGAGCGCTGCACAGTCCCTGGTTTCCACCTGGATTGCCATGCTTTACAAGCTCCCGTTACATCGGCTTCCCCACGTTGGGGATCGCGCTGAAGTATCTATTCTGCCATCTTTACGCTGAAATAGTAAAAGCTGAACGAAATCAGAGCACCACGGCATCGTGACCGAGGGCCATGCGCAGTTCGGGGACCACCCGATCGAGATCGACGCAGAACTCGTCGGCGAGCCGCAACACCTTGCCTTGGCCAATGTGCAGAAACACCGGAGAACGACCGGGATACTCACGCAGGATCTTGCGGATCTGGTGGATTTTGAGCTCGTTGAGCGAGGTTGCGGGCACCCGCAGTCGAAGCGGCTGGGAGGTGCCGCTCTCGAGGCCCTCGACCACGGTGATCTCCTGGGCCATGAACCCGATACGCGTGTCGTCGCGCCGGTCGAGCCTGCCTTTCACGAGCACGATGGCGTCGTCGAGCAGTTTGTGTCCGTGCTCGGTGAGCATGCGCGGGAACACGGTGACCTCGATGGTCGATTCGAGATCTTCGAGCACGAAGACCGCCATGAGATCGCCTTTGCGGGTGTACTTGCGCGACAGGTTGGTGATGACACCTCCCAGGGTGAGCATCGCGCCGTCGTCGAGTTCGGCTGCATCGGCGATGCTCGAGTCGACCTTGCGGCGCAGCGCTGCCTCGACGCCCAGGAGCGGGTGATCGGAGACGTACAAACCAAGCATCTCCTTTTCGAACTTGAGGCGTTCGCTCTTGTCGAACTCGGCCTCGGGAATTGATACGCGCTCGCTGAAGCCCAGTGCCGCTGCTTCGTTTGATTCGCCGAACAGGCTCATCACCCCCTGGTCGCGTTCGCGACGGCGCACGACGGCCGTGTCGATGATCTGCTCGAACACCATGAGCAAGCCGCGGCGGGTGTGTCCGAAGATGTCGAACGCGCCGGCCTTGATGAGCGACTCGATCGTGCGCTTGTTGAGCACCATGACAGGGACGCGTTCGACAAAATCGTGGAACGAATCGAAAGGACCGTTGAGGGCGCGTTCGGCCAGCAACTGGTCGACCAGGCCGACACCGACGTTGCGGATGGCCGACAGCCCGAACGTGATGGCGCCGGGGCTGCCCAACGGCAGCGCCAATTCAGCAGGAACTTCGTGCGGGGACAGTGCCGCAAAGTCGGTGACCGACTTGTTGACATTGGGGGTGAGCACCTTGATGCCCATGGAGCGAGCGTCGCTGAGGTACACGGCTGCTTTGTCGAGATTGCTCTTGACGCTGCTGAGCAGGCACGCGAAGTACTCGACCGGGTAGTGCGCTTTGAGGTACGCGGTTTGATAGGTGATGAGGCCATAGCCGAACGTGTGGCTCTTGTTGAACGCATAGTCGGCGAACCGTTCGATCACGTCGAACAGTTCTTTACCCAGGGTGTGGTCGTAACCGGTGGCGACGCAACCACTTTCGAAGGCGGCACGGGCCTCGGCCATGACCTCACGCGACTTTTTACCCATCGCCTTGCGGAGGTTGTCGGCCTCGGCAAGCGAGTAGCCGGCGAACTTCTGTGCCACCCGCATGACGCTCTCTTGGTAGATCATCAGCCCGTAGGTGTCGCCGAGTACCTCCTCGGCGTCGGGGTGGAAGTAACTCACCGGCTGTCGGCCGTTCTTGCGATCGGCGTAGTCGTAGTGCATGTTCACGCTCATCGGGCCCGGCCGATAGAGCGCCAGCACAGCCGAGACGTCTTCGAAGCTCGACGGCAGGAGCGAGCGGAGCAACGCGCGCATGGGTGGCGATTCGAGCTGGAACACTCCCATGGTGTCGCCGCGTGCGAGCAGGTCGAACACGGGCTGGTCGTCGAGGGGAATGTTGTCGACGTCGAACTCGGGATCTTTGAGCGCGCGCACCATTGCGACGGTGTCGGTGATGACATCGAGGTTGCGCAGGCCAAGAAAGTCCATCTTGAGCAACCCGAGTTCGGCAACACCGTGCATTTCGTACTGCGTCACCACCGGAGCAGTGCCAGGGTCGCCGCCGGCCACCGGTTTGCGCTGCACGGGCAAGTAGGTGGTGAGCGGCTCCTTGGTGATGACTACTGCCGCAGCGTGAATGCCATCGCTGCGCTTGAGGCCTTCGAGACCCTTGGCGACATCGATGACCCGTTTGATGTCGGGGTCGGTGTCGTACATGGCACGCAGATCGGCCGCAGCCTTGTAGCCGTCGGCGTACTTCGGGTCTTGTTCGAAGCAGTACTTCAGCGGCGTGTCGCGACCCATCACCAGCGGCGGCATTGCCTTGGCAACCTTGTCGCCGAGCCCGTAGGGCAAGCCGAGCACTCTGGCCGCGTCGCGCACCGCGTTGCGGGCCTTGATGGTGCCGAACGTGATGATCTGGGCGACGTGGTCGCGGCCGTACTTCTCGGCGGTGTAGCTGATCATCTCGTCGCGGTATCGGGAGTCGAAGTCCATGTCGATGTCGGGCATGGAGATGCGGCTCGGGTTCAAGAAGCGCTCGAACAGCAGGTCGTACTTGATGGGATCGAGGTCGGTGATGCGCAGCGAATACGCCACCGCGCAGCCGGCTGCCGAGCCGCGACCGGGACCCACCCTGATGCCGTGGTCGCGGGCGTACTTGATGAGATCCCACACGATGAGGAAGTACGACGCGAACCCCATGTTCTTGATGACCTGAAGCTCGAACGCGACCCGCTCGACGACGCTGTTGGGCAACGTGTCGCCCCACCGTTCGCGTGCGCCGAGCCATGTGAGGTGGTCGAGATACGCGGCATCGTCGGCGAAGTTGGGAGGGATGGGGAAGTTGGGAAGATGCGGGTTGCCGAATTCGATGGTGACATCGGCGCGCTCGGCGATCCACAGCGTGTTGTCGCAGGCCTCTGGAACGTCGCGGAACAGGTGCCGCATCTC
>JAYTNH010000098.1:0-8741 GCA_043748395.1 Ilumatobacteraceae bacterium
CATCAAGGATCCAAGCCTGCATGATCCCGACACTACTGGGCAGTCACTGCAGCACTCAGACGAAAGCGACGTAGGCGTCGGGTTCGACGACGAGCCGGAACTCGGACGCAGTGGTGAATCGTTCGCCGTCGACCCACAGCACCATTCGTCGATCGAATCGCACCTGCAGTTCGGCAACCTGTGACGTTGCAATGCTCGGGTGTGGAACGTGCGTGCCGGTGCGGGCCCGTCGCTTGGCGACAACGCGATCGCGTACCGACAAGGCTGCATCGATCGTGAGCACGTCGACCTTGCCGTCGTTGGGGTGCGCGCGCGGAGCAAGGTCGAGACCGTCGAAGAACTGGGCTGTCATCGCGAACAACACCTGGCCTCGCCACCAGCCGCGACGAGCGACCACATGACTCGTACTCCACGTGACTTCGCCGTTCGCTTCGACTCGCACGACATCGAGGCACACGCGCACTGTTTCGCCGGCAAATCGGTCGGGCGTACCGCCGCCCAACGTCCGCGCCAGATCGCCTCCGGCAATGCCGAAGGGCGTGATCGGCTCACCGAGCAGGCGGTGACGCACGATCCACTGGTGCACAGTGGTGTCGTTGCGCAGCAGGGGCAGCTGAGGCGGTGCCGACATCGTTTCGCCCCAAGCCTCGCCCTTGCGGATCGTCATGACGGGGCCTGTAATGCGCTCTCGGACTCGGGCTCGACGTTGCTCGACGATGCGACGACGCCCCGGAACAGGCGTTGCCATGCGCCCTCGGCCGATGCACGGGTGGAACGATCGGGGGCAATCAGTGCGATCTGGCGCAGAACGTCGATGAGCTGTTTGGTGGTGCGCACGAAGTCGCCTCCGGTGAGATCCTCACTTTCGACCACCTGTGCGAACCCTTCTCCCGCCGCCCATGCGTAGGCGATCGCGATGAACGTGGGGTCTGGCGGCCGATGCACGGCGAGCCCGGCGGCCTCTTCCATGTCTTGTAGTTCGTAACTGATCGAGGCGATCGACTGCCAACGACGACGCACCAGCGGTGATGGATACCACGGCGTGGGGGGTGCCTCGGGACTGCGATGCTCGTAGACGAACACCGAAACCAGTGCAGCGAGTGCTGCTGGATCGAGTCCGTCGAGAAGCCTCTGTCGCAGACACTCGACGATGAGCAGGTCGCACTCGTGGAAGGTGCGGGCGAGCAGACGCCCGGCGTCGGTGAGGGCCCAGCCATCGACGTACTCCCATGTCTGGAGCACTCCGAGCACGCGGTCGAAGTCGCGCGCTACCGACTGGCTGCGGCCACGAACCCGTTGTTGCAGCTCCTCGATCTCGCGTGCCACCCGCGACGCTTGGGCCGCGGCCTTGAGTCGGTCACCAAGATCGGGGTCGTCTTCTACGGGGTGCACGAGGTCACGGGAGGGCGTGTTCGCACGCCCGCTCGACCTGGCGAACGGCACCGTCTCGGCTTGGGCCAGCCGCGCGGCCACCTCGCGTTGGAAGTCGTGTCGGTTCGGTGCGTACTCGGCCGGAAGCTCGATCTTGCCGATCGCGCGCGGCGGGGTGTCGAAGTCGGACGCGGACAGCACGAGCAGGTCGCGTCGCGACGTGATCGTGCTCACCCGTGCCCCGCCTTTGCGGTGCGCCGAACTGAGCACCGCCGCCTTGCCGGCGTAGCGACCCTTTTCGACGTACACGACGTCGCCGGGATGAAGCTTCAGCATCGCCAACGACACCGGGTCGTCGCGGCCGAGCGTGGGCAGTTTCGGAGTCTCGGCCGCCTTGGCCAGTTGTCGATACTCGTCGATGTCACCGAACGGGCTGCGCGCCTTGTCGAGCAGTTCTGCGAGATGGGTCTGGCGGCGCTGCACGCGCGCCTCGATCTTCACCACGTCGCTGTCGGCCTGGTACTGCGCGAAGGAAAGGTTGAGCAGATGGTGGGCGCGGTCGTTGGTGTAGCTGCGCACCAGGTTGGCGGCCATGTTGTAGGTCGGCCGAAACGCCGAGTTGAGATGGAAGGTGCGGCTACCGGCCAGCGCCGCGACCTGATCGAATGGCACGAACGGGCTCCACAGCACCACCGCGTGACCGAGCTCGTCGAGCCCACGCCGCCCAGCCCGACCGGTGAGTTGGGTGTACTCCCCCGGTGTGAGGAACGCGTGATGCTCGCCGGTGAACTTGGTCAGCTTCTCGATCACCACCGTCTTGGCAGGCATGTTGATGCCGACGGCCAGCGTCTCGGTGGCGAAGACCACCTTCACCAGTCCTTCCACGAAGCACGCCTCGACCACTTCCTTGAACGGGGGCACCATGCCGGCGTGATGTGCGGCGACGCCACCTTCGAGCTGAGCCAAGAACTGGCTGTATCCCAGCACGGCCAAGTCGGCAGGATCGAGGCCGCCGAGGCGAGCGTCGGCGATTTCGTGGATGCGATCGCGATCGACATCGCTGGTGACGCGGACGCCAGCCGCCAAACACGCACGGGCGGCCTCGTCGCACTGGTTGCGGCTGAAGATGAAGTAGATGGCCGGAAGCAGGCCCTCGGCCTCGAGCAGGTCAGTGACTTCGAGTCGCGACGGCGTGAACAGACGGCGGCGGCCCTGTGGCGTGCCACGGCGACTGCGGTCACCTTGCGCGTTGCGGGCCGCTTCGGAGTCGAGACGGAGCGCCTCTGGGTTGGGTCGGCCATTCAGCAGGGTAGGAAGCAAGTGCATGCGGTCGTGCGTCTTGTCGCCGATCAGGTAGTGATTGTCGAGCTGCACCGGTCGACGATCTTCGAGCACCGCCGTGGTCGGCCCGCGCACGGTGCTGATCCAGTCGGTGAGCTCGTGGGCATTGCTCACAGTGGCCGACAGACACACCAGGTTCACGTCGGCGGGCAGGTGAATGATGACTTCCTCCCACACCGGACCCCGATACGTGTCTTGCAGGAAGTGAACCTCGTCGAGTACCACGGTGGCCAACTTGTCGAGCCCGCTGCTACGTGCATAGATCATGTTGCGCAGCACCTCGGTGGTCATCACCACCACAGGGGCGTCGCCGTTGATGTTGTTGTCGCCGGTGAGCAAGCCGACGTTCTGGGCACCAAGACGGGCAAGCAGGTCGCGGTACTTCTGATTCGACAACGCTTTGATCGGCGCCGTGTAGAACGCCCGACGCCCGTCGGCGAGCGCCGCGTCGATGGCGTACTCGGCCACCACGGTCTTGCCGCTGCCCGTGGGCGCGGCGACGAGCACGGAGTGGCCGTCGTCGAGCGCGTCGAGCGCACGGAGCTGGAATGGATCGAGTGGGAACTCGTAGTGAGCGATCAGTTCGGCTCGGTCGTCACGCACGAGCCCCATCGTGTCAGGCTTCGGCCTCGCGAGACCGCTTTCGTTTCTGAAGTATGAAGCCGATGCCGACAGAGATGAGGTAGAAGATCGACATTGGTATGGCCAGCGCAAGCATGGAGTACGGGTCGCCACTTGGGGTGATCACCGCGGCGATGGCAAACGCAGCCATGATCGCGTACCGCCAGCCCTTGAGCAGGGCCTGGGGTGTCAGCACCCCGACGAGCTGGAGGAACACGAGAAGCACTGGAAACTCGAACGCGATACCGAACGCAGCCACCATCAACCCGACCAGGCTGATGTACTTGCTGACCTGGAAGTTGGCGCTGACCTCGGAGCCGCCCCACGAGATGAGGAACTCGAGTGCCTTGTCGAGCGTCCAGTACGCGATGTATCCACCGAGCGCGAAGAGCAGCACCGACGAGAAGACGAACGGGATGGCGTACCGCTTCTCCTTGGCGTGCATCGCCGGCACGATGAACCGCCAGATCTGCCACAAGATGACCGGCAAGGCGAGGATGATGCCGCCATACGTGGCAATCGAGAGCCGGGTCGAAAACCCCTCGAGCGGTCCGAGCGATTGCAGTTGAGCAACACAGAACTCGGGGCCGCGCTCTTTGCACAAGTTGTTGTACGGCCGGAGCAAGAAGCGCAGCACCTGGTCGTAGAACGCGAGAACCACGATGACACCCACCACGACCGCCAACAACGAACGGATGATGCGCGAACGCAACTCGACCAAGTGCTGCGTGAGCGTCATCTGCTCGTCGGGTGACTTGACTCGCGACGCTTCGGCTCGGCGGCTGAACGGAATCCTCATGTGGCTGAGGTCTCGTCGTTGTCGACGTCGGCGGGTCGCGGGTTCGCTGAACCGAAGTTGATGCCAGGCTCGCGGACGATCGGCACGACAGGTTGGGCAACGGCTGGCGTGGCAGTGTCGATTGGCTGAACCGGTTGATCGTCGCCGCGCATGGCGGCCTTCGCACTGTCGACGATGTTGTCGACACCGTCGAACTTGGCCGCCTTGCGAATGGCGTCGGCCGTGCCGCGCATCTCACGCATCGGCTCGTCGAGCGCTTGCTTCAACTCGCTTTGGAACCCTGTGGTCATCTTGCGGACTTCGGCGTATGTCTTGCCGAACTTGCGAACAGCATCGGGCAGCTTCTCGGGCCCGAGCACGATGAGCGCAAGGAGCAGCAGAAAGATGAGTTCGCTGCCGCTGAGGTTGAACACGATGGCGAGTCTACGAGGTGGTGTACACGACTTCCGTGCGGTCCGCTCATGAGGTGTTGCCTATCCTGGCTGGGTGCAACAGCGCCTCGCATCCCTGCTCGACGTACCGATCGCATTCGCACATCGCGGGGCGCGAGCCCATGCTCCCGAGAACACACTCGCGTCGTTCGAGCTCGCACTGAAGCTCGGGGCCAACGGACTCGAGAGCGATGTGTGGCTCACCAGCGACGGCGTTGCGGTGCTCGATCATGATGGCCTGATCAGTCGGGGATGGGGGCGCAGCCGCGCCATCGGCGACACCCGGCGTTCCGACCTTCCCGAGCACGTCCCCTCACTTGCCGAGTTGCTCGAGCGCTGCGGCACCGGGTACCAGCTCTCACTCGACCTGAAAGATCCCGAAGCCGGCCAGGCGGTCATCGATGCGGTTGCCGCCGTCGACACCGCGATGCTGCCGCGGCTGTGGCTGTGCGCACCGGGCTGGCAGACCATGCAGCACCTGGTTGGGCAGGGAGCGAAGTTGGTCGATTCCACCCGACTCA
Source organism: Ilumatobacteraceae bacterium (assembly GCA_043748395.1). Lineage (GTDB taxonomy): Bacteria > Actinomycetota > Acidimicrobiia > Acidimicrobiales > Ilumatobacteraceae > JAYTNH01. The sequence continues at coordinate 5,085 of JAYTNH010000098.1, forward strand.
AACACCTCAGGGAAGGCCCCGAGCGCCGCGCAGCAACACTGGCAGCCGAAGGCATCGATGCCATCAACCTGCACCACACCGATTGGTCGGGCGGACTCGTCACGCTCTTCCATCGTTTCGGCGTGGCCGCGTTCGCCTGGGACCTGCAAGACCCGCCACTGCTGCGCAACATCATGCGTATGGGTATCGACGGCGTGTACAGCGACCACGTCGATCGCATGATCGACGCCTACGTTGCCGAAATCGGCACAATCTCACCTCGCTGAGCCGGCTGACCCGGCTGTGCAGGTAGGCGGAGGGCGAGTACGCGGCTTACAACCAGGCCCAGTCGCTCACGGGCCAGATCACCACGAACGCCCTGCCCAGCAGGTTGCCATACGGCACCTGACCGACCCCGGCGTCGCGGCTGTCCTTCGAACCCCCACGATTGTCGCCCATCACAAACACGTGGTCGGGGGCGACGACCGTGGAAGCCAGGCTCGGACCGCAGTTGGGTGCCCGCACGATCGCCGGGTCGAGATAGGGCTCGACCAATGTGCGATCGTCGATCTTGAGCACGCAGTTCTCGTACGAGATCGTTTCGCCTGGCAGCCCGACGACACGTTTGATGAGATCGCGCTCACCAACGCCTTCCAGGGTCTTCAGCACCACGACGTCGCCTCGATTCGGGTCGTGGAGGCGATAGCTGAGCTTGTTGACCAGCACCCGGTCGCCGTTGTGCAGCGTGGTGTCCATCGAGTGCCCGTCGACAGCGAACTGCTGCACGACAAACGCGCGAACCAGCAGCGCGGACGAGATGGCTACGACCACCACCACCAGCCACTCGACCAGCGAGTTGGTCGCGCGGCGCTTCTTTGCCGGCGCAACATCGACCAGTTCGTCGGTGGGGTCGACCAGCTCGTCGATCACGGTCGACCTCAAGGCCTCGTCGGTCATCGGCGACACGCTACCCGGGGCGCCCCGCTCATCGTCTGCAGGTCAGAGCGAGGCAATCAGCTTCTCGACACGTTCGTCACGACTACGGAACGGGTCTTTGCACAACACCGTGCGCTGCGCCTGATCGTTGAGCTTGAGGTGCACCCAGTCGACGGTGTAGTCGCGTTTGCGCTCCTTGGCCCGCTTGATGAACTCGCCACGCAGTCGGGCCCGCGTGGTTTGCGGGGGTGTGTCAACCGCAGCTTCGATGTCGGCATCGGTGCACATCCGCTCGATCATGCCACGATCTTGCAACTTGTAGAAAGGGCTGCGATCGCGCGAGATGTCGTGGTATTGCAGGTCGAGCAACTGCACACGAACGTGGCCAAGAGTCAGGTCGTGCCGTGCCCTGAAGGCCTCGAGCAGCCGGTACTTGATCACCCAATCGACCTCTCGGTCGAGCTTCAACGGATCGTTCTCGATCGTGCTGATGCAGTGCTCCCACATCTCAAGCGCCTTTTGCTCTAGGGGCGGGAAGCCCTTCGTGTCGGCGTACCGCAGCGCACGATCGAGGTACTCGCGCTGGATGTCGAGTGCGCTGACCTCTCGCCCGTTGGCAAGGCGCACCTTGCGCCGACAGGTGATGTCGTGGCTGATGTCGCGAATGGCCCGAATGGGGTTCTCGAGCGTCATGTCGCGCAACACCACACTCGGATCTTCGAGCATGCGCAACATGCACGCCGCCGAGCCCACCTTGACGAAGGTGGTGTACTCGCTCATGTTCGAGTCACCGACGATGACGTGCAGACGTCGGTACTTCTCGGCATCGGCGTGCGGTTCGTCGCGAGTGTTGATGATCGGCCGGCTACGCGTGGTAGCCGAGCTGACGCCTTCCCAGATGTGCTCAGCCCGCTGTGCGATCGAGAAAAGTGGGCCGCGGGCGGTCTGCAGCACCTTTCCGGCGCCGGTGAAGATCATGCGGCTCACCAGGAACGGGATGAGCACCTCCGCGTAGTGATTCAGGTCGTCACTGCGCGAGGTGAGATAGTTCTCGTGGCACCCGTAGCTGTTACCTGCCGAGTCGGTGTTGTTCTTGAACAGGTAGATCGTGCCACGTATGCCTTCCTCACGGAGCCGCTGTTCGGCCGATTCGAGCAGGCTCTCGAGGATCCGCTCACCGGCCTTGTCGTGCACTACAAGGTCGTACAGACTGTCGCATTCGGGTGTGGCGTACTCGGGATGCGAACCGACATCGAGGTAGAGCCGCGCTCCGTTCTGCAAGAACACATTCGAGCTGCGTCCCCAACTCACGACCCGCCGAAACAGGTACCTGGCCACTTCGTCGGGGCTGAGTCGGCGTTGCCCGCGCAGGGTGCACGTGACGCCGTACTCGTTCTCGAGCCCGAAGATGCGGCGCTCCATGTGCGCAACGTAGCGCAGTCGTCAGCGCGCCGCGCTGAAACGCACCACCGCGCCCGGCGGTAGTTGGGCGAGGTGCCCGATGTCGTCGGGATCGACGACTGCGATGACCGGATAGCCGCCAGTGGTCGGATGATCGGCGAGCATCGCGATCGGTTGGCCATCAGGTGGCACCTGGATAGCTCCCTCGACGACACCCTCGGGCGCCAGTTCAGCGGTGACGATGCGATCGAGTTGTGGGCCGATGAGGCGCGACCCGACCCGATCGCTCTGCGTCGACACCGTGTACGTGTCGCTCACCAGGTGCTGCCACGCTGCCGGAGTGAACCAGTCACGCCGTGGACCCGGCCACACACGAATGGACGACGGCGCGGCCCGCCGTGGAGCGTTTTCGACCGCAGCCGGGGTACCCGGATCGGGGCCGACTGCCAGGTCGTCGCCGATCGCCGAAACTCCCCCACGGATTGCGACATACACGCGTGCCCCGCCGGTCAACCTGCCCACCCTGAGCTGTGCCCCCGCCGGGAGCACCACGGGAGCACCCCACCCCACCGGCGGCCCACCGACCACCGTGATGTCACCGAGCGCGCCACAGACCGCCACCATCACGGGCCGTTGGAACACGATCTCGAACCCGCCTGATGTCTCGATGGCCGCAACGTCGGCTCCGTTTCCGACCAGTCGATTGGCCAGTCGAAGCGACCCGAGATCGACTGCTCCCCCACGACTTACCCCGAGGCCCGCCCTGCCCAGGCGGCCGCCGTCGCGGATCGACGTTCCGAAGCCCCATGCAGCCACGCTGATGGCGTTCACGTCGGCTCGAAGCGAACGCGTGTGCCCGGCGCCAGCAACGCCGGCGGGTCGGCGGCGTCGTTCCACAACACGATGTCGGTGGTGCCCAGTAGGTGCCAACCCCCGGGACTCGCACCTGGGTAGATAGCGGTGAACTCACTCGCGATTGCCACCGATCCTGGCGGGACGGCAGTTCGTGGCGTGGCCCGGCGGGGCAGTTGCAGCCGCTGATCGAGGCCCACCAGATATGCGAAGCCCGGCATGAAACCACAGAACGCCGAGACGTACTCGACACCTGCGTGCATGTCGACCACGTCGGCCATGGTGAGGCCACAGCGCTCGGCCACGTGCGCCAGGTCGGCACCGTCGTAACGAACTGGCACCACGGTCGCTGAGCCGGTTGCGGTCGATAACGCTGCCGATGTTGCCGAGCCTGATGTTGACGGTTCGAGCATGGTGCGCAGCAGGGCCATGTCCGTCCCTGGCTGGTACGTCACCAGCACCGTGCGCGCTGCGGGAACGATGTCGGTC
>JAYTNH010000099.1:0-2723 GCA_043748395.1 Ilumatobacteraceae bacterium
GAGATGCGCGACATCGTGGCCAAGCGCGATGCCCTTCGGGCCGAGGTGAACGGGCTCTCGAAGCAGGTGGGCGCGCTTCGTCGCGATGGTGAGGCAGCCGCAGCCGAAGCGCTGCAGGTACGCAGCCGCGCGCTGGGCGATCACGAGCGTGTGCTTGCCCTCGAGCACGAGCGCGTGCAGACCGACCTGCACGAGGTGTTGTTGCGCATCCCCAATCTGCCGCACCCCAATGCTCCCGATGGCACCAGCGATGCCGACAACCCCCTGGTGAAGGGTCCGGTCAACCTTCCGGCTACGTTCGCCGACCACCAGCGCGTGCCGCATTGGGTCACCGGCGCCGAACTCGGCATTCTCGACAACGAGCGGGCCACCAAGATCAGTGGCGCCATGTTCACCATGCAGCGTGGGCTCGGCGCCTCGCTGTCGCGGGCGCTGTGCCAATACGCGCTCGACCGTAACGCCGACGCGTTCGAAGAGATCCGTCCGCCGTCCATGGTCACCACGGCAACGCTTACTGCCACCGGGCACCTGCCCAAGTTTGCCGACGATGCCTATGCCATCGAGCGCGACGGCATGTGGCTCATTCCTACAGCCGAGGTTCCGCTCACCTCGCTGTATGCCGGCGAGGTGATCGACGTCGAGACGCTGCCGCTGCGGGTGATGGCCTACACGCCGTGCTTTCGCCGCGAAGCCGGCTCGGCCGGACGCGACACCCGCGGCATGCTGCGTGCGCACGAGTTCGACAAGGTCGAGATCCTTGCCGTGGCTACCGCCGAGCAGGCCCCCGCGCTGTTACAAGAGCTGGTCGATCGGGCCGAAGCCACGATTGCAGGGTTGGGGTTGCCGTATCGAATCATCGAGATCTGCACGGGCGACATGGGCCAGAGCCATCACCGCAGCTTCGACATCGAGGTGTATGCACCTGGCTGCGACGACTGGCTCGAAGTGAGCTCCATCAGCTGGTTCAGCGACTACCAGGGCCGTCGCGCCGAGATCCGCACCCGCATGGCAGGCCAGAAGGGCACGCAGATCGCCAACACGCTCAACGGTTCGGCATTGGCCGTGCCGCGGGTGTGGGCAGCAATCGTCGAGAACTACCGCCAGGCCGATGGTTCGGTGCTGGTGCCAGAGGTGTTGCGGCCCTATCTGCGCGGCGTCGACCGCATCGGACCGCGCTGAGCTCACCATGACGAACTGGGCTGCGCCAACGTCGCTCGCCGGATTGCGTAGCGAGTATCAGACTGCTGGCCTCGATGTCGGCGATTTGCTGCCCGACCCGATGCAGCAGTGGCACAGGTGGTTCGACCAGGCGTCCGACACGGGCTGTGTCGAGCCGCATGCGTTCGTGCTCAGCACGGTCGACGCCGACGGCTCGCCCGACTCGCGCTACGTGCTCGCACGGGGTGCCGACCAGCGCGGCTTTGTGTTCTTCACCAACTTCACGTCGGCCAAGAGCCGGCAACTCGATGCACAGCCCAATGTCGCGTTGTTGTTCACCTGGCTCCAGTTGCATCGCCAGGTGCGTGTGCGTGGAGTGGTCGAACGCCTCCCCGACGCCGAGAGCGACAGCTACTACGCATCGCGTCCGCGGGGTTCGCAGATCGGGGCATGGGCGTCGCCCCAGTCCGAGGTGCTACCCGATCGTCATTGGATCGAACAGCGGGTCACCGAGCTCGAGCAGACGTTTGGCGATGTCGATGCCATTCCCCGGCCGGCACATTGGGGAGGTTGGTTGGTGCGTCCGACAGTGTTCGAGTTCTGGCAAGGTCGGCCCAGCCGCCTGCACGATCGGCTGCGCTACCGGCTCGATGGCACCTCGTGGGTGACCGAGCGACTCGCTCCCTGAGCGTCGTCCCATTCGCGAGCCGCGTCGGCCAGGCCGGTGATGAGCGCCTCGGTGTGCGGCACCAAACCGGGCCCTTCCCAGTCGGCCCACAGCGGACTCGACCCGCGCACGCGCGGCGGCAGCTCGATCTGCACGCCCTGCCGTTGGGGAATGTTCACCGGATTGGCGTGGTGCATGCCCCTGAGTTCCTTGGGGATGCGTTCGATGTCGGTCACGACGTCGTACGCCGGAAGATGGCGCCGAAGATGAGCGCCGACGTGGTGTGCGAGCTCGCGATTTTGTCCGCCGAGCAGCAGCGAGGTGAACAACCCGCGCCGTCCGAAGCCGTGGATGGTGATGGCAACGTGCACATGTTCCAAAAAGCTGGCCAGAGCAGGAGACTCGGCTGGCGTCACCCGATGCGACGGGATGTGCCATTGCATGTGCGGTGGCTGGAGCACGCCGTAGTAGCTCGCCCCGCTTCGTTCGGCGGCGGCGTGGGCGATCACGTCGGTGGTTTCCTCGAGCGAGCCGCCGTGGTAGGCCATGAAGCCCACCCGGCCACGAAGGTGCAGCACTTCGCGGACGCCGTCGGAGGCGAGCAGCTCACGAAAGCTGGTCACGATGGTTGACGGCGGCTTCGTTCGCGCACCGACGAGTAGATCGCAGCGCCCGCAACGATGCTGCCAAGTACCAAGCTGACCTCACCCCAGTGGTCGAGCAGGTAGGTGAGCAGCTGGTTCTGGAGGTTCTGGACGCCATCAGTGAGCGGATCGCCCTCCTCTTGCACGTCGACCTTCCAGAAGTACCACAGCAGGTAGGCGCCCGACAGCAGCACGAAGGCGCCCGCGATCAGCTCGACGTATTGGCTGCTGCGACGCAACACTTTGAGCAGACC
>JAYTNH010000100.1:0-7744 GCA_043748395.1 Ilumatobacteraceae bacterium
GGAACGGATGCCGTTGCGGCCGATGGTGAGCAAGCCGTGGCCATCGGTGAACGGCGACTGCACGAGCACCTCGGCCGTATCACCGGCGGCGTACTCGGCGCGGTCGGGAACCAGTGTGAGCGCCTGCTGCTCGACGCCACGCGACGGCTTGGCATCGGCACCGGCGACCCAGCGGGTGAGCTCGGAGCGACTGCGACCACCCTGGTCGTCGGTGACGACAGAGGTGACCTTGTACTGCCCGGCCGTGGTGGTGTTGAACGTGCACGGCACGGCAACGGTGCCGGACGAGATCTCGCAGGTCTGCTCGTCGACCTCGATCTCGGTCCACTGACCGTCGACGAAATCGCTCTCGACGCGCACAGCAGTGACGGTGAGCGACCGTGCTGGCACGGCGTTGCCGTCGACGTCGGTGACGATGGTCTCGATGTCGAGCGGCTCACCTTCTCGGACGAAGGCCCGAGGGCTCTGCAAGCCCACGTACAACGTGGCCGGGTGCACCAGCAGACTGGTGCTGCCAGACCACGTCTGGCGGTTGACATCGCTCACGCTCACCTGCGCGCTCACCGTGCTGGGCAGATCGGGTAGTTCACCCTTCGGGTTGGTGAAGTCGATTTGCAGGTACTGCGTGCCGTCGGCGTTGGTGGTGCCGATGAACGTCTGCACATCAGGTTCGATGTACGGCCCGCAGCACTCGCCACCCCGATAGCTGGGGGCGTAGTCGACGGCCGCGTAGTCGTAGGGCGTGCTCCACCACGGCACCCAGATGCCGAACGTGAAGTCGCTCCACCCTGGCGGCGAATACGTTGCCGTCGAGGTGGTCACCGTCCAGTTCACCGGCGCCGCGGCCAACGGACCGCCTGCGTAGTACGTGGCATCGACGGCAACCGTGGCCGGCTGGGTGCTCAGGAACGGTGGCTGGCTCTCGGCACGAGCGCTGACCTCGAACTCGGGGCGGCGGAACTCTTGGATCTGGAACGAGTGCCCGAAGCCTGCCGCGGTCAGGCCGGGCTCGCCCACCAGGGTGAGCTGTACATACGCATACCCGAGGTTGGCGATGTCGGGAATGTCGACTGAGACATCGAACCCGCCGAGCACGCTGGTGTCGGCATTGCCCTTCGCGATCTCGTTACCGAACGAGTCGTTGACCACATATTGCACGATGGCATCGCGATCGAGCGCCACCAACTGGGCATCGGAGCTGGCCGTGAACCGCCGCACCCAGCCCTTGAGCCGCATCGTCTCACCCGGCCGGTAGGTCTGGCGGTCGTCGAACACGAACCAGCGGGCCTCGTCGAAACGCTCGGCGTCGTACCACACGTCGCCATAGGTGCCGGCCGGCAGAATCGCCGTATCGGCGCCGCGAGTGGCGATCACCGACCGGTGATCGCCGGCCAACGCCAACGTGGCCACACCATCGGCGCCCGTGGTACCAGCGAGCGATGAACCCTTCGAGTCAGGCGACACGTTGGTGCTCAGGTCGGTGCCGGGCAGCGGTGCCCCGGTACGCAGGTCGGTGGTCCACACCACGAGCCGCGCGCCATCTGACACAGCATCGACGCCGATGGAGGTGGACTGCACCCAGGTGAGGATTGGTCGGTTCGACCAGTACGCATTGTCGTTGGTTGACAGCGGCGGGTCGGGTTCGAGCAGCACGATGGCATGCCCAGGCTTGCCACCGAAGGCATCGCTCAGGTCGAGGGCCGTCTCGACGATCGAGTCGGCGTCGCCGCCCACGTCGATCACACGATCGATCACCACCGACCACTTGGGCGGCGTCACGTCGGTGGAATCGCGGGACAGCCAATACTGCTGGAACGCCGGCCAATCGGCGACCGTCGCCCCGAACACGCGCAGCCGGAACTTGTCGTGGTTGACCGACGTGACCGCCAGCGTCGGCTTGGGCGAGAACGGGTCGAGTGTCACCAGCGGCTGGTCGATCGGGGTGAGCGACTGCTCGGCGCTGCCAATGGTGACATCGGCGGTACGCGCCGAGCCGAGCGTCTGCCCGAACTGATCGGCCACACTGGCTGCGGCCGTGACGGTGTAGGTGGTGTTGGCCGAGGTGGCAGCGACGATGGTGACCACGTTGCCGGACGCACCCACGCGCATGCCCGGCAGGGCGGGGTCGACGGTGATGGACGAGGTGCTGACGGTGCTCGTCACCAACGCATTGTTGAACTCGAGCGTGATGTACGAACCGGGTGGGCAGTCGGTGCCCCAGTTGCACGAAGCTCGCACCAGGCGCAGCGGCGCGTAGGTACGACCGCTGTTGACCACCGCATCGGCGGTGGTGCGAGGGCCTTCAGCGGATGGCGTGCCCGGGCCGATCGCGATCTTGAGCGCGGCATCGGTGGGCAGCGGATCGACGGGACGGAATGCGAGCCAGCGGCTGTCGGGCAGACCAGTGGTGATCTGTCGGGCAGCGTCGTCGGCTTCGACCTCGGCGGCGGTGGCCAGGCGTAGGGCCACCTCGTTGTCGTCGGCGCGCAACGTGATGGTGGCCAGCACAGCGGCCGCGTCGATGCGCTGATCGAACGTTGCCACGAACACGGGCGTGAGTGGCAGACTCTCGTTGAGCGGGCTCAGCGACTGCAGCGTGACCGGCGGCGTCGTGAAGCTGAACGAGACGGCTTGGGCCAGGGCGCCGCCGGTGGCCGAGGTAGTACCGGCGGCGATGTTCACCTGGTACTCGGTGGCCATGGGGAGACGGTCGATGAGATCGCTGGTGTAGTCGAAGCGCAGTGTGCGGGTGCCGATCCATTGCCAGGTGCCTTCCAAGGCAGGGCTGATGGTGGCGGGCACATCGGCGGCGACCAGTTGTGACACCGTGCCGACCGGCACCATCGGCTGATTGAACGTGATGCTCACGTACGGCGCCACCGGCACGTCGCCTTCGGGTTGAAACCGCAACACCTCGAGCGGACCCGTTGGCACCTGCTCGACCGGGGGGTTGTCGACAGGTGGGAACGCAACGTCGATGGTGTTGCCGGTACGCGGACGCGGACGCGTTTCGGTGGGCCAACGGAAGTCTTGCTGTGTGGCGGTGGCGGGATCCCACTCCGGAAGCCGAGCCTGGATCGCCTGCACTTCTTCGGCGGTGAGCGGTTCGCCCGCCACCAACTGGGTGGGTGCACCGGCGAGAGTTTGTGATTGCCCTTCGCTCAGCTGGAGCGACAGCAACTGTGCGGCCTGGCCATCGGGTGTTGCCACCGGACCTCCTGGGGTAGTGGTAACAACACCGGGCGAGGTGGTGGGCGAGGTCGACGGCGATGCGGTGTTGTCGGAACACGCCGAGGCAACCAGCCCGGCGACCAGCAAGAGGGCGACCGCGCGACCACGAGCGTGCCTGTTTCGCCTAGGCCTGATGTGAGCGTGCCTGTTTCGACCGTGCCTGTTTCGTGTACCCATCACTGCCCTCCCGAGTCTGTCGTGCTGTTCGACGTTCCCAACGCCAGTCTGGTTCCCGCTGGCGACATGGCCGGTAGCATCGAAGTCAATGGATCACGTCCGGTGGCTCAATCAGCCGGTGCTTCGCCGGCCTGTACTCGTTGCCGCGTTCACCGGATGGAACGACGCCGGCGACGCCGCGTCGAACAGCGTACGACACCTGATCGAGGCGTGGCAGGCACAGCCGTTGGCCGAAATCGATCCGGAGGAGTTCACCGACTTCGCCACCGTGCGTCCGCACGTGCGGCTCGATGGCGAGCAGAACCGCACCATCGTGTGGCCAACTGTGGGCCTGTGGAGCGCGTCAACTCCCGGAGGCGATGTCATCCTTGCGCTCGGCCCCGAGCCTGCGCTGCGGTGGCGGCTGTTCACCGCAACCATCGTCGGGGTTGCCCAACGCTTCGAGGCATCGATGATGCTCACCCTCGGTGCGTTGTTGGCCGACGTGCCGCACAGTCGACCGGTGCAGCTCATCGGCACGGCCACCGACACCGGCATGATCGAGCGCTTCGATCTGCAACGCAGCCGCTACGAAGGCCCGACCGGCATCGTGGGTGTGTTGCACGATGGCTGTACCCGCGCCGACCTGGCGTCGGCGTCGCTGTGGGCAGCGGTACCCGCCTATGCCTCGCAAGTTCCCTCGCCCAAGGCATCGCTGGCACTGGTGCAGCGGGTGTGCGACATGATCGGAAGCCCCGCGCCGCTGGCCGCACTCGAAACGAGGGCCACCGAATACGACGCCCGCGTCACTGCCGTGGTCGAAGACGACGCCGATCTCACCGGATACGTCGCGCGGCTCGAATCGATGGCCGATGCCGGCGAGCTCGACGACGTGTTGAACGATGAAGACTTCGACGATGACGATGACGACGACGACGATGACGACGATGACGACGACACGGTGGGCGGCGAGCTCGCCGACCACCACATGCCCGATGCCCCGGTCGACACCGACGAACTGGTCGCCGAGGTCGAGCGGTTCCTGCGCGACCAGGGCAGCCAGGGCTGACCGTCGCTACTGCTGCGACCGCCACATGGGCGAGCGCGGCGCCTCGAACGACGTTGCGATGGTGGCACCGTCGATGGCCGCGAACGCCATCGGGCCCCACCATGGGGCACCAACCGTGGCCGCCGGCAGGTCGTCACGCCCGTACCAGCCGACGCCCGACGTCTCGAGCGGATGGCCCTGCAATGAGCCACCCGTGGCACGGCAGTGGAACAACAGCAAGTACATCGCAAAGCGGGTAAAGCCCATGCGCTGGCCGTCGATGACCGAGAGTAGCTGCACCGGCTCGCACTCGATGCCGGTCTCTTCGGCTACTTCCTTCACCGCCACTTCGGCGGGTGAATAGCCAACGTCGGCCCACCCCGTGGGATACAGCCACACGCCGCTGTCGGCCCGCTGCACCAGCAAGATCTCGCCGGCGTCGTTGCCCACCACGGCACCGATGGCCACCTTCGGGGTGACGTAGCCTGGCACGCCTTCACCGATCGATTCCATCCACTCCTGCACGAAGTGGTCGGTCTCGCGCCGCACTTCGAGCGCTTCGTCGGCGGCCCCTTTGATGTCGGCCGCGACGTGCAACACCTCTTCGAAGCGTTCGCGCTCGTAGAGGTTCTGGCTGAAGCCCAGGCCGGTGCGAGCGATGGCGGCGAGCGTCTCGCTCCAGCGCACCAGATCGCGGGTGAAGTCGCCGGGCCCCGCGTCGCTCACGACACCGACCCTACGGCATGCAGCACGGCCAGTTCGACCTCGGCCCGATGCTCGGCAGAGGTGAGCTTCGAGCCGCTCGCCGTGCGCACGTAGAAGCTGTCGACCACCATCGGGCCAATGGTCTGCACGGTCGCGTGCCTGATGTCAAGGCCGGTTTCGGCGAGCGCTGCCGCTACCCGGTGCAGTAGGCCAACCGAGTCGGGGGCGCGTACCTCGATGACCGTGGCATTGCTGCTGGCATTGTCGATGAAGTGCACCGACGGCGGCGACGGAGTGGCTGCGCTCGACCGGCGACGGCGTCGGTAGGTACGGGCGCGTTCGGCCAACCTGGCACGCAATGCGAGTTCGCCGCGCAACGCCCTGCGCACGTCGGCCTCCACCCGCTTCCAGTCAACCGTGGGCGCCGAGTCGCCGAAGCGGAACTCGGACGCAGCCATGCCCTGCTCGTCGCTATGGGCGCGGGCTCCGATCACGTCGATGCCGTGCAGTGCCAAGACGCCAGCCACCCGCGCGAACGTGCCGGGCACATCGGGGCTCACCACTACCACCGTCTGCTCGTCGACGACCACCGCGATCTGCTCGGCGCCCATCAGCTCGAGCACCGTGGCCGCGGGGAACACCGCCCAGGTGCCGCGCACCGGTGCGCTACCGCCCAAATGCAGCGCAACCCGCTCGACGAGCTCGGCCACCAGTTCGGACTTCCACGGGCTCCACGCCGACGCTCCGGTGGCGAGCGAATCGGCCTCGGTCAGCGCATGCAACAGCTCGAGCCGCTCGAGGTCGCCGACCGCCTCGGCCACCAAGCGGATGGTGCCGTCATCGCTGAGGTCGCGTCGCGTGGCCACGTCGGGCAACAACAGGTGATGTTCCACCATCGCCACCAGGGTGAGCACGTCGGCATCGTGGTAACCCAGTCGTGGGCCGATCACCTTCACCAGCTCGATGCCTGCCTCGGTGTGGTCGCCCGGGTAACCCTTGCCCAGATCGTGCAGGAGCGCCCCGATGACCAGCAGGTCGGGTCGGGCGACACGATCGACCAGTGCCGCCGCTCGCGCAGCTGCCTCCCACAGGTGACGATCGACGGTGAAACGGTGATACGCGTTGCGCTGTGGTCGCGATCGTACGGGCAACCACTCGGGCAGCATGCGGTTGATCAGCTCGACCTGATCGAGCGATTCGAGCACCGGCACCGCGCGATCGCCCTCGAGCAGCAGCGCAACCAACTCGTCGCGCGCTCCTGCCGGCCACGGGTCGGGCCACACGGGGGTATCGGCCGCCAGCCGTTCGAGCGTCGCCAGCGAGATCGGTTCGTCGGTTCGGGCTGCGCCGAGCGCCACCTGCAACATGAGCGTGGGGTCGGCTGCCGGCAACGCATCGGTGTCGAGCTCGACCTCGCCGTTGCGCAGCGACACGCCCGATGCAAGCGGGCGCGGGGCCACGCTGCGGGCGGCCAATCGATCGAGCGCGAGCCACACCCGATCGTTGTGCCATGCGATGGTGCGCGCTGCGGCCGACACGCGTGCCATCAGCTCGTCGGCATCGCCGAACCCACCGCTCGCGGCCACGCCATCTTGGTCTTCGAGGTGCAACACGTCGCCAGGGCTCGCCGAGCAACGATGCAACGCCACCCGCGCGCGGTACAGGTCGACGTACGCATGGTGCACCTCGGCCGGATCGGCCCCTACCGAGACGTCGGGCGCAGCGGGCGCAGCCGCCGCCAGCCAGTCGATGACTTGCGCGTCGCGCAGCCCACCACGGCCGTCCTTCAGCGCCGGCTCCAGCAAGAACGCAACCTCGCCGGCAGATCGGTGTCGTTCGAGATCGGCTTCGCGCAGCAGCGGCAACCAGTCGCCGGCCTTCGCTGACCACGCCGCCCGTGCTCCCGACAACACCTCGGCAGCCAGGCGTGCATCGCCGGCGAGAAGGCGACCGCTGAGCAGTGTGGTGGCCGTTTCCAGGTTCTCGGCCGACGGCTTGAGCTTCTCGTTGGCGCTCCGCACGCCGTGGCCGAGACTGATGCCTGTATCCCAGATGGGGTACCACAACCTTCCCACCTCGGCCTCGACCAGCCGGGTGGTTCCACGACGATGGACCACCAACAGGTCGAGGTCGCTGCGCGGCGCTAGCTCACCACGACCAGTGCCGCCGACTGCGAGCATGCAGACATCGTCGGCATCGGCGAACACGTTGGTGTACAGATCGATGAGCCAGCGATCGACCACCGTCGACCATGCAGCACACCACTCGAGTCCCTGCAGGGCGCGATCGTCGAGTAGTCGCTGCCGCTCGGCAAGCACCGCTCGCGTGCGTGCGGTGGGCGAGGCATCAGGGGTCTCAGGGGTCTCAGGGGTCTCAGGGTGGTCAGACATCGAGGCTCGTGACCACGACCACGACCCCGAGCGTGACGCGGTCGTTCGTGGTTGCGAACGTAACCGACACCGAGTTGCCAGTGAGCCCAGCGGCAGTGGCCATGGCAACATCGATGCCCAGCGTGCCGACATCGGCAGGCGACCGGGTGCCCGGAATTGAGCCGACGAACGCATTGGCGAGCACGGTGGAACCGTTGACCGCGATCGAGTCGCC
>JAYTNH010000101.1:0-4370 GCA_043748395.1 Ilumatobacteraceae bacterium
TCGAGGTAGAGGCCGCCGGCTACAGCGGCGCCTGGACCGCCGAGACCGCGCACGACCCCTTCTTCCCGCTGGTGCTCGCTGCCGAGCACACAACTCAGCTCGAACTGGGCACGTCCATCGCAGTCGCGTTCGCACGCAACCCGATGATCCTCGCCAACATCGGCTGGGACCTGCAGGCATACTCGAAAGGCCGCTTCATGCTCGGTCTGGGTAGCCAGATCAAGCCACACATCACCAAGCGTTTCAGCATGGAATGGAGTCACCCGGCCCCGCGCATGCGCGAGATGATCATGGCAATCCGTGCCATCTGGGACACGTGGGAGAACGGGACGCCGCTCGCGTTCCGTGGCGACTTCTACACGCATACGCTGATGACTCCGTTCTTCGTGCCCGAACGCGCCGATCTGGCCGGCTTCGGTGTGCCGAAGATCTTTCTTGCCGGTGTCGGCGAACTGATGACCGAGGTTGCCGGCGAAGTGTGCGACGGGTTCTTGTGCCACGGCTTCACGACCGAGCGCTACCTGCGCGAAGTGACCATTCCCGCACTCGCGCGTGGCCGCGCCAAGGCCGGCAAGACCATGGAGGGCTTCGAGATCGTCGGGCCGTCATTCGTGGTGACGGGCGCCAACGAAGAACAGTTCAGTGCCGCCGCAGCAGGCACCCGTCAGCAGATTGCGTTCTACGGCTCTACACCCGCATACCGCGGGGTGCTCGAACTGCACGGTTGGGGCGGATTACAAGAAGAGCTCAACGGTCTGTCGAAGCAAGGCAAGTGGGTCGAGATGGGCAACCTCATCGACGACGAGATCCTCAATACGTTTGCGGTTGTCGGCGAGCCCGAGCAGGTGGCACCCGAACTGCTCCGCCGGTACTCCGATGTGATCGAGCGCATCAGCTTCTACGCCCCCTATAAGACCGACCCAGAGCGTTGGGCGCCCGTGATGGCAGCACTCAAGGCTGGCTGATTCGGCGGTCGGGTTCGGCACGCTGTCACGAAATCCCACACGCCGTGTCGGATCGCATGACTGCGCGGGGCTGGCTGCAATCGGTACGGTGCAGAGATGACCGCTTCAACTCGTTGTCGATGACACCGTCACCGTCAACATCACCGTCAACATCACCGTCAACATCACTGTCGCTCGATCTCGTTCACCGCGCCATGGGCTGCATGCTCGGGGCGGCCATCGGCGATGCGCTCGGCGCACCGTTCGAGTTCAAGTCTGCAGGCCGCTACTCGGCTCGGTTCCCCGAGCCGGTGATCGGCGGCATCGGCGAACTCATCGGTGGCGGCGGATTCGGCTGGCAGCCCGGCCAGTTCACCGACGACACCGAGATGGCGGTCGCCGTGGCCGAGTCGCTGCTGGCGAACGACGGCATCGACATCGACGATCAGTTGGCCCGCTTTCGCGCGTGGGGTGCCTCGGCCAACGACGTCGGCAACCTCACTCGCCAAGTGCTCGGCAACGGACTGCCGGCCGATCAGGCCGCACTCGCGGTGCTGGCGGCGCGCGGCGCATGCTCGACGGCCGGCAACGGCTCGATCATGCGTGCTGCTCCTGGAGCGATCTACTTCGCGCGCAAAGACACCCAGACCACCATGGCCGCCGGACGCACCTTGTCGGCCGTCACCCATGCCGATCCCCTGGCCCAATGGGCGGTGGCAGCGCAGCACGAGTTCATCCGCACCGCCTTGAGTGGTGCCGACCCCCTCGACGCGATCCCCACCATCCTGCAAGCGATGCCACCCGAGGTGCGGGCTGTCTACGCTCCCCTGTTCGCTGTGGGCTACCAGCCCGGGGGCAGCCCTGGCAACGGTTCGGCGATGGGCGCCCTCGCGCAGGCGTTGTGGGCGCTCCGCAACCACCACTCGTTCGCCGGAGCCGTCACCGCGGCAATCGACCTCGGCGACGACACCGACTCGGTCGCCGCCGTCACCGGTGCCATCGCCGGGGCGCGGGCGGGCATCGGCAACATCCCGTCGCGCTGGCTCACCTACGTACACGGCTATCTCACGCACCCCGACGGCACACTCCAACGGTACAACGGGCTGCGACTCCAGCGGCTCGCTCACTCCTTGCTCGGCGACTCATTCAACCACGACGACGACACCGACGAGCCGTACCGCCAGCCCGCCGAGCTCACTCCCGGCCTGTGGCTCACCAACCGAGCAGGCGCACGCACGGTGGCCGCCGATTCGGCGGTCGTCTCGCTGTGCCGCATCGACGACACCATGCGCAAGCCCATTCGCCGCGAGGTGTACCTCATCGACCAAGCCGGCAACAAGAACCCCGCGCTCGTCAACGTGATCGACGATGCCCTCGAATCGATCGAGACCCTGCTCAATGACGGCCACAACGTGGTGTTGCACTGCTTCGCCGGCAAGTCGCGAACCGCGCTCGTGGCGACTGCATGGCTCTTGCGTCAGGGTCATTCACTCGCACAGGCGCGGGCGATCATGGCCGAGCGCTGGCCCATCGCGCACTACGACAATCCGAGCTTCCTGGCCGAACTCACCCGGCGCGACGCACTGCGCCAACCACAGGAGTCAACATGACCTTCCCAACCGACATCGAGATCGCACGCGCGGCCCGCCCCTTGCCCCTTGCCGAGATTGCGGCCGGCATGGGCATTGGCAAGCACCTGCTCGAGCCATACGGCGACAGCCTCGCCAAGATCAAGCTCGAGGCCATCGACGAGCTCGCCGATCGACCGCGGGCCAAGTACGTCGTGGTCACCGCGGTCACTCCTACTCCGCTCGGCGAGGGCAAGACGTGCACGTCGGTGGGGCTCGGTCAGGGCATGAAGCACATCGGCAAGCTCGCCACGCTGGCCCTGCGCCAGCCGTCGATGGGCCCGACATTCGGCATCAAGGGCGGCGCGGCTGGTGGAGGTTACAGCCAGGTCATCCCGATGGATCTGCTCAACTTGCACCTCACCGGCGACTTCCACGCCGTCACGGCTGCCCACAACTTGCTGGCCGCGATGCTCGACAACCACCTGCATCAGGGCAACGAGCTCGACCTCGACCTGAGCAACATCACCTGGCGGCGGGCGCTCGACGTGAACGATCGCGCGCTGCGCAACATCGTGGTGGGTCTTGGCGCCAAGGCCGACGGTGTCACCCGTCAGACCGGTTTCGACATCACGGCTGCGAGCGAGGTCATGGCCATCCTTGCGCTCACCACATCGCCCGCCGATCTGCGGGCGCGGTTGGGGCGCATCGTGGTGGGCTACGACCGCGCCGGCACACCCGTGACGGCCGAGCAACTGCGCGCCGCCGGCTCGATGGCCGTCATCATGCGTGAGGCGATCAAGCCCAACCTGCTGCAGACGCTCGAGAACACTCCGGTCATCGTGCACGCCGGACCATTCGGCAACATTGCCACCGGCAACTCGTCGATCATCGCCGACCTCATCGGCATCCGCACTGGCGACTACCTGATCACCGAGGCAGGGTTCGGTGCCGACATGGGAGCCGAGCGCTTCTTCAACATCAAATGCCGTGCGTCGGGCCTCGTCCCCGATGCAGCGGTGCTGGTGGCGACAGTGCGCGCACTCAAAGCGCACTCGGGTCGGTTCCGAATCGTCGCCGGCAAGCCACTACCCGACGACCTGCTCGCCGAGAACCCCGACGATGTTCGTGCTGGCGCGGCCAACCTGATCAAACAGATCGAGAACGTGCGCGTGCATGGCACGTCGCCCGTGGTGGCGATTAACGCGTTTCACACCGATCATGCGTCGGAGCATCAGGTCATTCGCGAGATCGCCGAAGCGGCCGGAGTACGAGTGGCGACCACTACCCACTTCGCCGACGGTGGCGCCGGAGCAGCCGACCTCGCACAGGCGGTGGTCGAGGCCTGTAACGAGCCGACACAGTTCGCGTTCTGCTATCCCGCCGATGCCACGCTGAAGTCGAAGATCGAGGCGGTGGCCACCACGATCTACGGGGCAGCCGATGTCGACTACACGCCCCTGGCAAACCGTCAACTCGACGGATACGAGCGCAACGGTTTCGGCAGCCTGCCGGTGTGCATCGCCAAGACCCACTTGTCGATCAGTGGCGACCCCACACTGAAGGGCGCACCCACCGGGCACACGTTGCACGTTCGTGAAGTGCGGGCCTCGGTGGGCGCCGGTTTCGTGTATCCGATCTGCGGCGACATGACGACCATGCCCGGTCTGGGTGCCCACCCCGCGGCGGCGAGCATCGACTTCGACGACAACGGCGACATCGTCGGACTGTCGTAGGCCGTCGCTTCGTCGACCGCCCCACTACTACGTCACACCCTGCGCGTACGTTGCTGGTATGGACGTCGGGGCGGTTGTCGATCTGGTGCGAGGTATTGCTGGTGTCGATCTGACGTCGCGGG
>JAYTNH010000102.1:0-2335 GCA_043748395.1 Ilumatobacteraceae bacterium
GGGAGCGCCGATCACGTTGAACCAGATCGCCACCCACGGCGCGATGCCTGCGATCGTGCCGAACCAGAAGGGCAGCATCGTGGTTGATGTTCGTCCGGGCGGGTTCATTCGTTCTTGCAGCCAGCCGAACAGGATCATGGCGACGTTTGCTCCGACGATGGCGAGCACGGCGGTGATGTCGGTGATGCCGCTGTAGAACGCGATCAGCAGCACCATCAGCGTGGCGCTGAACGAGTACTCCACCCACCTGAAGCGGTTGATGCCTCGCCGCAGATCTGCCTCGTAGGTGCGCCGGGCAAAGGTGGCAGTGGCGAGATGGTCGAACGCAGCCAACAGCAAGAACACGGCGATGGCCGGACCGATCGGGACATCGAACAGCCCCTCAGGTGTCGTCAACCGGGTGCCGGGAGGGCCTTGCGGATAGGTGGTCGTGACGTTGATCACGAAGTCGCTCGCCATCACCAGCACCAGCACGGCTTGCGCCGCGTGTAGCACGGTGAGGCCGAGGTTCCACCTCCGCAGACCCGCCAGGCGCTCGGCCGTGACGCCGGTGGCGAGGGTCGACTCGCTGCTCTCGGCGGCCGGTCGGGGTGTCGTTGTTTCGGTCATGCGTGGCTTTCTTGGTTGTCGCCAGGACTGGATGGCCGCGGATCGGGGAGTGGTTCGGGACTGGTCTGGCGTGGTGTGTGGACGAACCCGTGAAGCCGTTCGGCGTCGGCGCAGATGCCAGCCAGGAGCCCCGGGAAGATGAGTCGGTGGAAGGGCGCGACGGCGACCCAGTACAGACGGCCGAGCAGACCGCGCGGGTGGAACCGTGCCGTTTGCGTGATCGTGGCACCGGTGCCGTCGGGTTCGATCTGCCATTGCAGCCAGGCATCTCCGGGCAGGCGCATCTCGGCGCGCAGTCGCAGCAGGTTGTTCTCGACAAGGGTTTCGACGCGCCAGAAGTCGAGCGGATCGCCGACGGACAACTGGTGCGGGTGCAGGCGCCCACGACGCATACCCACGCCACCGACCAACGAGTCGAGTACGCCGCGCAGACCCCACAGCCAGTCGCCTCTGTACCAGCCCTTCCGGCCACCGATCGAACAGACCACCTGGAACACCTCGGCCGGCGATGCCGCAACGTGTCGCCCGCGTCGATCCAGGTTGACCGTGCCACCAGACCAGGCCGGGTCAGTGGGTTGCGGTTCGGCCGGTGGACGTCCACCCAGCTCGGCGTGCGCCCAACTGGTCGGCACGTCACCACTGATCGAATGACCCAGTGCCAATCTCACCGCTTCGCGGTAGCCGAGTTGCTCGATCGGCATCGCGTCGACAGCGGCCTCGCCCGTCACGATCACGTCGTTCACGAGGCTCTCGATGAGCGGCCGAGCGAGCATCGGTGGAATCGGCGTGACGAGGCCGATCCACCGCGATGACAGACCCGGCGTGAGCAACGGCACCGGCACGACGATCCGGCGTCGCAGACCTGCCACCTCGGCGTACTGGGCCATCATTTCGCGATACGTCAGCACCTCAGGCCCACCCACATCGAGGACTCGACCGGTGACGTCAGCGGTCAGCGACTCGACAAGAAAGTGCAACACGTCGCGTACGGCGACCGGCTGGCACTTCGTGTCGACCCACCGAGGCGTGACCATCGCCGGGAGAACCTCCACGAGGTAGCGCAGCATCTCGAAACTCGCTGACCCCGAGCCGATCACTACCGCAGCTCGCAGCTCGACCACCGGTACCGAACCTTTGGCAAGCTCGGCTCCGACCTCTTGTCGGCTCGCCAGGTGCTCGCTGAGCTTTCCCGACGAATGGTCGCCGAGCCCGCCCAGGTAGATGATCCGTCGCAGGCCGCCAAGTCCGGCCGCGCGTCGGAAGTTCTCGGCCACGGCACGGTCGTGCTCGGCCCACTCGGCAGATGAGCCGATCGAGTGCACCAGGTAGAACGCAGCGTCCACCCCCGTCATGGCCTCGCCAAGGTCACCACCGACGTCGCCCTGCACGACCTCAACCGAGGCATGCCATGGTGCCGACAGGAGCTTCGCCGGCGTACGCACCAAGCACCGCACCCGGTACCCGCGTTCGAGCAGCACCGTCACCAAGCGACCACCGACGTAGCCGCTGGCCCCGGTCACCAGCACCAGCGGGTTTACGCTCGGCGCGCTCATCGAGGACCTGCTGTCGCGTGCACGAGTGTCTGCAACCCGCCAACCAATCGGTGCATTCCCCTGCCCCCGCGAGCAGCGATCGGTCAGTGCATCAGACAGAACTCGTTGCCCTCCGGGTCGTGCAGCACAGTCCACCGTTCGCTCGCCTGCGTTGCCGCCAGCGTTGCGCCGAG
>JAYTNH010000103.1:0-3710 GCA_043748395.1 Ilumatobacteraceae bacterium
CCCTTGTTGACCCCACCCACCAACACCACCATGGTATGTGTCTCGCGCTTGGCCCGGTAGCCAGCCTCGACCGCGACAGCAGCCCGTCCCCTCGCGTAGTGACGACCGATGGCGCTGAAACCGGCCACCATGAACGGGATGAGCAGCGCCGGAATCCAGGCGCCCTCGGTGAACTTCGACACCACCACGATGATCGCGATGAGACCGGTGGTGATTGCACCGACGAGGTTGATGGCAAGGCTCACCCGCCAATGCTGTGACTTCTCGTGCACGTGGTGAACGACCATGCCGCTCTGGCTGAGTGTGAACCCCGTGAACACGCCGAAGGCATAGAGCGGGATGAGCTTGGAGATGTCGCCGTTGAAGGCGACGATCAGCGCTCCGGCGACGACGGCAAGGAACAGCACGCCGTTGGAGAACACGAGGCGGGCACCCTTGTTGAAGAACTGCCGAGGTAGATAGCCGTCGCGGGCCACGATCGAGGCGAGGCGGGGGAAGTCGGCGTACGCCGTGTTGGCGGCGAGGATGAGGATGAGGAACGTGGCGATCATGGTCGCCCAGAACATGAGCCCCTTCCCGCCGTACAGGTACTGTGCCATCAGACCGAGGCCGTTGCCGTCGTTCTCGCCCCGGAATGGCTTGAGGTGAGCTGCCAGTACCGAGACACCCAGGAAGCAACTGCCGAGTATCCCGCCCATCCACATCAACGTGGTGGCCGCGTTCTTACTCTCGGGTTTCTGGAATGCAGGCACGCCGTTCGAGACGGCTTCGACACCGCTCAATGCCACGGCGCCGGACGAGAACGCGCGTAACAGCATGAACAGTCCGAGCGCCTTGGTGCTGTTGGCGACCTCGCGGGCTTCTTCCGAAAGCATGTTCTGCGGGATGGGACCGATGTGCTGGACGAATATCCGGTACAGACCAACCACGATGAGCGTGATGAGCATGACGATGTAGAAGTACGTCGGTCCGGCAAACGCGGAGCCTGACTCCTTCACGCCGCGCAGGTTCATCACGGTCATCACGAACACGCAGAGCAAACAGATCGGAACCGTCCACTTGCTGTCGAGTCCGGTAGCAGTGCGAATGGCCAGTACGCCGCCGGCCACGCTGACAGCCACGGTGAGGATGTAGTCGACCAGCAGTGATGCTCCTGCCACGAGCGCCGGCACTTTGCCGAGGTTCTCGCGGCTGACGATGTACGCACCGCCGCCCGAGGGGTATGCGTGGATGGTCTGGCGGTACGAGAGCACCACGATGACGAGCAGTACCGACACCACGATCGCAATCGGGATGAGGTAGTTGAACGCCGCCGCACCGATGCTCGCCTGGAGCAGCAACACCACCAGAATCTCGTCGGTTGCGTAGGCGGTGGACGAGATCGCGTCGCTTGCGAACACGGGGAGTGCGATCTTCTTGCTGAGTCGCTGGTGTTGCTCGTCGGCACTCGATATGGGCGAGCCGATCAGGATTCGTTTGAGGTCAGGCATATCGAATGGGGTCAGACATAGGGAGGCTGTCGGCGAGCGACGGCACCACCATGCCGTCCGCAGCGAGCGATCATGCGCCCGTTAGCGGATTCTTAGCGCGGTGGGTCATAGCGGTATCCCATGCCCGGCTCGGTGTGAAAGTAGCGCGGCGAGCCAGGCACGGGCTCGAGCTTGCGACGGATGTGGGCCATGTGCACCCTGAGGTAGTTCGTCTCCTCGCCGTACTGCGGTCCCCACACTTGTTGGAGCAACTGCCGGCCCGTGACGAGTTTGCCGGCGTTACGCACCAGCACCTCGACGAGATGCCACTCGGTGGGGGTGAGCGTCGCGTCGGAGCCGTGCACTGTGGCTCGCTTGGCGGCGAGGTCGATGGTGAAGTCGGGTGTCTCGACAACGGCTGCTTCTTCGGCCGGAGCGCTGCGCCGCAATGCGGCGCGCAGTCGGGCCAGCAGTTCGCCCATACCGAACGGCTTGGAGATGTAGTCATCAGCGCCTGCGTCGAGCGCGGCCACTTTGTCGACCTCGGCGTCGCGTGCCGACAGCACCAGAATGGGGACGCTCGTCCAGCCACGCAGACCGTGGATGACATCGATGCCGGAGATGCCGGGCAGTCCCAGATCGAGCACCACCGCGTCCGGCCGATGTGCGGCCGCGAGCTGCAGGGCCTGCTCGCCATTCGACGCTGTGTCGACTTCGTAGTCACGGGCCCGCAGGTTGGTGGCGAGGGCGCGCAGGATCTGGGGCTCGTCGTCGACGCACAGGATGCGGGTCATTGCGAGCTCCGATCGGCCATAGGTATGCACACGGTTGCGGTGAGCCCGCCTCGTGGCGTTTCGCCGAGCGTGAGCCGTGCTGCCATGGCCTTGGTGAAACCGTCGGCGATGGCCAAGCCCAATCCGATGCCACCCGACGACGTATCTCCGGCGCGCTGGAACGGCTTCATCACATGGGCTCGATCGGCCTGCTTCACCCCAGGTCCGTGATCGACCACGTCGATACGAACCTCGCCACCGGCAGCGTGCGCACACACCAGCACTCGGCGATGCGCTGGCGACCACTTCACTGCATTCGCGATGAGGTTTGCCATCACCCGTTCGAGCAATGCTGGGTCAGCCATAATGTCTGGCAAGTCGTCGGGGAGCTCGAGCTCGACATCGGCTGCCCTGGGTCCAAGGCTGTGGAGCACGGCAGGGATGACCTCCTCGAGCGAGATGGCACGCATGCGGGCACGAATGACGCCAGCCTGCAACCTCCCGACGTCGAGCAGGTTCGTGACGATGTCTGAGAGCCGGTCGGTGTCGTCTTCGATGGCTTCGAGGAACTCGGCGTGCTGCTCGGCCGACCACTCGACATCGGGTTGGCGCAGGCTGCTCACCGATGCCTTGATCCCTGCGAGTGGTGTGCGTAGGTCGTGCGACACGGCACGTAGCAGCGCCGTGCGCAGCTCGTCGGTCTGGCTGAGGGCCTCGGCTCGCGCGGCGGTCTGTGCAAGATGGGTGCGTTCGCGCGCTCGCGAGAGTTGCTCGGTGAATGCATGCACGACACGTCGATCGTCGGTGGTGAGGTCTCGTCCCGCAATGGCGAGTACGGCGTTGTCGTCGAGCGGTTCGACGTGGGTCGCCTGGTCGGGTCGGGCGAGCGGAAGGTCACCGAACCGAGCCTCGGTGACGTAGCCGGGCCGGCCGCCGTCGACACGCAGTACAGCGGCAGCGTCGAGATCGAAGCTGCGAACGAGGTGCTCGACGATCGCCTGCAACGGATCGGGTCCCCCCGAACCGGCCAATCCTGCGAGCACTCGCGCCTCTTGGCGAGCTCGTTCGGCGTCGCCGGTACGACGCGCCGCGATCGAGACGAACGCCGAGACGATCGATGCGACGGCTACGAAACCGATGAGTGACACGAGGTTCTGAACGTCGTTGATGTTCCACTGGTGCAACGGGGGCACCAGGTACCAATTCGCCATCACCGGTGCTGCGAGCGCTGCGACGACGGCTGGTTTGAGACCACCGACGGCCGCGACCACGACGACCGCCAGTAGGTAGACCGACAGCGCAGTGCTCACGTGCACAGTCTCAACGTTGGCACTGAACAACACGGTGAGACCTGTGAGCAGCATTGCACCAAGGGCGAAACCCGCGGCCTCGCGGCGACGCGAGAGCGGTGCGGTGCGTCGCTGGGCGGTGCGTCGCTGGGCGGCGCCGAGCTTCATCGTCTCAGTGT
>JAYTNH010000104.1:0-8013 GCA_043748395.1 Ilumatobacteraceae bacterium
AACACCCGGCCCTGCGGCCCACCGCGCCACCGATCGGCCACCAGCGCATGGAACTGGTAGCGAGCTGATCGTACGAGGTCGGCGTTGCGCGGCGTGACCGACCATGGAGCGAGCAACTCCCACGGATCTGGATGCTCGTCGCCGTGCAGGATGAACTCCCATCGGCGGTGTGCGCCGTGCGACGGCACGAAGGTGGCCAGTCGGTTCACGTCGCACACCTGTTGGATGATCGACGGCAGCTCAGGTTGCGACGCGCCGGCGCGCAGCATCACGTCGATCACCAGCCATGGTTCGTCGTAGTCGAGGTCGACCAGACCAACCCCGAGTGACTCGCGCACGGGGCTCGACGCACCGTCAGCGGCCACCACGAAGTTCGCCAGTTGCAGCAGGTCGTCGAGCGCCGGCGCGGCTGCGCCGAGGTGCACATGCACATGCGCGAACCGCCCCAAGCCCGACCGCACCAAGGCGTCGAGTTCGGGCTGAACAAACACATAGTCCTCGTGCCATCCGAGCAGGGGCTCGCGCGCGAAGCCCTCGTACGTGAACAGCCGCCGCCCGCCGGCATCGACGTACTCCATACCTGCCGACACTGTGAGCAGATCGTGCAAGGCGTGACCGAACCCGCATTGCTGCAAGACGCGCGCCACTTCGGCATCGAGGTGGCAGGCCCGCGGCTGAGGATACGGGTCGAGTGACTGCTCGAACACCACCACACGCAGGCCGTGCAGCCCGCACAGGTTGGCCAGCACTGCCCCGGTGGGCCCGAGCCCCACAATGGCGACGTCGTAGCGGGTCACTCGGGCGCCGAGGTCTCCCACTGCGTGGTGCCCCACGTCACCGCCAGCAACGTCGAGTCGTTGCCAAGTGCCGCGCCGTGCCAATGCCGCTCACCTGCCGGGCACACCACCAATGACCCTGGTTCCAGAGGCACTTCACCATCGGCCTCGGTTCCTACCCGCGCCAGGCCGCTCACCACGAACAACTGTTGGCCGCCCGGGTGGATGTGCCAGAACGTGACGGCACCGTCTTTGAAGTGCACCAGCGCAGTGTCGGGTTGGTCGTCTATGGGCGTCGCGTTGAGCATCTCGAGCTCGACCGTGCCGGTAAACTTGCCGCCATAAGTGATGCTGCGGTCGCCCGCACTCACGACGCGCACGGTCAGCGCACTTCGACTGGATTGCGCATGGTGCCGATGCCGGCGATCTCGGTCTCGACCACATCGCCGTGCAGCAAGAAGCGCTGCGGCGAGCGCGCCTCGCCAACGCCGCCTGGCGTACCTGTCCACACCAAATCGCCCGGCTGAAACGTGATGTAGCGGCTCAGCCACTGCACCAGCGCTGGTACGTCGAAGATGAGGTCATCGGTGTTGCCGTGCTGCATCACCTCGCCGCTCACGCGCCCTTCGAGCTCGAGCGAATTGGGGTTGGGGAGCTCGTCGATCGTGACGAGATACGGACCTGTCGGACCGAACGTGTCGTACGTCTTGGCGATGGTGAACTGCTTCACCGGTGGACGGAACTGCTCGGCACGGTCGGAGATGTCTTGTCCGCACATGACACCGGCGATGAAACTCCAGGCGTTGTCATGGGTGGCGCCCTTGCACGTGCGACCGAACACGATCACGAGCTCTGCCTCGTAGTCGATCTCGGCGCGGCCGGCCGGAGCGACGATGGTGTCGAACGGTCCGCACACGCAGTTCTCGGTCTTGGCAAACAGATGCGGTTCAGTGGGAAGGTCGCGGCCGCTTTCGAGCGCGTGTGAGCGGTAGTTGAGTGCCACCCCGAAGCCCTTCATCGGGCGCGGCACGGGTGCGCCGAGCTGCGCTTCGTCAACCATAGGCCACGTCGCCGGCTGGGCAGCGGCCGCAAGCTCACGCAACGCGGCATGGTTGGCCAGATCGCTGAGCACCATCGGGTCGCACGACAGGGCGCCGTCGCTGGCTTGCTGCACGTCGACGGCATGCCCGTCGATCACGATGGTTGCTCGGCCGGCGTAGTTGGCAAGTCGCATGGTGTTCCGATCGGTCGTTGGTCAGTTGGTGCAGGGGAACCACAGATGAATCTGGCCGGTGCCCGCTGCTGATTCATAGTCGCTGTACCGCTCCCCTGGCACATTGCACGCGGCGCCGCCGAGCGCGCCGACCATCATCAGGTAGTGGGCGAAGAAGCCCTCGGGCGAGTGCTTACGGAACTCGGGGTACTCGGCGAGCACGGTGGCGTGATCGCCCGCTTCGAGCAGCGCGATCACCCGCTCGTCGGCAGCGCGCGCCTGGGGGCTGATGATGTGCCGCAGGTCGGCGCCCTCGTGCTGGCGAATGACGCTGAGCGGCCAGAACTTGTGCGACAGGCCGCCGCTCGCCACCAACACCACGCGACGGTCGACGCGCTGCACGGCCTGGGCGATTACCTGGCCGAACACCAAAAAGTCGTCGACGGTGGCGGTTTGGCACACCCCCACCGACATCCAGGCCTCGTCGCGCTGCAGGAACGGCGTGAGGTACACGGTGGGATAATGGATGCCGAGGTGCGGGTCGGCGCTGGCGTGCACCCACGTGTCGTTACGTTCGGCGCCAACAGCGGCGATGGCATGGGCAAGCTCGGGGTCGCCCGGCAGATCGAACGGCATCGCCGGGTTGCCGCGTGGCAGTTCGTCGCTGGTGAACCGACCCGAGCGCCGCTCGTGCGCGGTGACGATGTGCTCGAACGTGGTGAACCAATGCGTGTCGAACACCACGATGGTGTCGGGGCGAACTCGGTCGAAGCACTCGGAACGCATTCGATGAAGGCCGGCGACGATGGTGTAGTCGCGACCTTCGTTCATCTCGAGCCTGGTCGCGAGTGGCAGCACCAGCGGCGGTACGTGAGCCACGAGCGCCGCGCCGACGATCTCACCCATGCTCACACTCCTTTGCTCCCCCGAAACTCGTTCGGCCCCAAACGATCGTAGCCGACGTGCACGAACGACCGCTGCGCGGCTCGACACGCGTACTGGGCGGCCACAGTGACGGCGACCGTCACTGGCACCTCCCGGAACCGTGGACGGCACGGACGCCGCCCAGAATCCAGGTCAGGCGAGGAGGGACCTGACCACCTCGGTGAGCGGCTCGTGATGGTCACGCATCAGGGGCACGCCGCCGGCTCGCAACGCAGCGTTGTCGAGCACGCTGTTGGCGGGACGAGGCGCAGGGCGCGGCGGTTGCAGATCGGTGGTGGCGATTGGCCGCACCATGCCTGGGTCCTTGCCCATCGCTGTCACGACGTCGCGCGCAAACTGGAACCAGGTGGTGGCACCTTGGTTGGTGGCATGGATGACGCCGCCACGGCGATCGAGCGCGATGCGGCGCAGCATCAACGCGAGGTCGGCGGTGAAGGTGGGGCAGCCGCGCTGGTCGTCGACGAACGCCAACTCGTCGCGTTCGTCCGCCAAACGCACGATGGTCTTCACCATGTTGTTGCCGTGCTCGCCACACACCCACGCCGTGCGCACCACTGCGGCAGACGGGCCCAACACCAACGCCTCGCGTTCGCCCATCAGCTTCGATGCGCCGTACACACTGCGCGGGTTGGGCATGTCGTACTCGTGATACGGCCGATCGAGCGCGCCATCGAACACGTAGTCGGTGCTCACCTGCACCAGGTGGGCATCCACCCGATCACACGCCTCGGCCAACCACCGCACGGCAAACCCGTTGACATCGATCGCTCTCGATGCATCGTCCTCGCAGGCATCGACAGCCGTCCAAGCCGCAGCGTTGAACACGACATCGGGCCGCAGCGACGTGACAGCACCCAGCACCTCACCGCGGTCGCACACGTCGAGCGCAGCGCGGTCGACGGCGATCACGTCGTCGCCCGCCGCGACGCATGCAGCCGTGAGATCGATGCCCAATTGGCCACCGGCGCCCACGATGAGCGCGCGCATCAGATGCCGGCCTTGGCCTTCAGCGGCTCCCACCAGTCGCGATGATCGCGATACCAGGCAACGGTGTCGGAGAGCGACTGCTCGAACGGCTTGAGCACCGTCCACCCGAGCGCGCTGATCTTGTCGATGTTCACCGAGTAGCGACGGTCGTGACCGAGTCGATCGTCGACCGGCCTGATGGCGCTCTCGTCGCGTCCGCACAGTTCGAGCAGGCGATAGGTGAGGTCGCGGTTGGTGATCTCGTTGTGCGCGCCGATGTTGTAAACCTGCCCGACCACACCCTGCTCGAGCACCAGTTGTGCGGCGCGGTTGTGATCTTCCACATGAATCCAGTCGCGTATGTTGCCGCCATCGCCGTAGAGCGGCACTTGCTTGCCGTCGAGCAGATTGGTGGTGAAGAGCGGGATGAGCTTCTCGGGGAACTGGTACGGACCGAAGTTGTTGCTGCACCTCGTGACCACGACGGGCAGGTCGTGAGTGGTCACGTACGACAGCGCGATCAGGTCGCTTCCGGCCTTCGACGCCGAGTACGGCGAACGCGGCGTGAGGATGTCGGTCTCGCTGAACGAGCCGACGTCGATGCTGCCGTAGACCTCGTCGGTGCTGATGTGCAAGAACCGACCGACGCCCACGCGTCGGGCAACCTCGCACACCACGTTCGTGCCGAAGCAGTTGGTGCGCACGAACGCGTACGCATCGTCGATCGATCGATCGACGTGGCTCTCGGCAGCGAAGTGCACCACGGCGTCGTGGCCGTGCATGGTCGACAGCACGATGTCTTCGTCGCAGATGTCGCCGTGCACGAACTTGCAGCGCTTGTCGTCGAGCACATCGCGGATGCTCTCGAGGTTGCCGGCGTAGGTGAGTGCATCGAGGATGGTGATCTCGTGGTCGCTGTTGTCGAGCAGCCAACGCACGTAGTTGGAGCCGATGAAACCGGCGGCTCCGGTGACGAACAACTTCATCTCAGGTCTCCGGTCTCAGGTGCGCATGGGCCAGTAAGGGCGACGGCCGGCAGGCAGCGCATCGCGCGTGGGATTGGCCGTGTCGCGCTCGGACAAGATGGGGTCGGTGACACCCCAGTCGGCTTCGACTGCCGGGTCGTTCCACATCACCCCGAGCTCGTCGGCAGCGTTGTAGTAGCCATCGACGAGGTAGGTGATCACCATGTCGGTGACGGCCGCGAAGCCGTGCGCCACGCCGGGCGGGATGAACACGCCAAGGTGGTTCTCGCCGGTGAGGTCGAGCGCCAACGTGGCGCGGTCGGTCGGGCCACCCTCGCGTAGGTCGTGCAGCACCACGCGTGCGTGCCCGAACGGCACGTACCAGTAGTCGGCCTGGTGAAGGTGGTAGTGCAGGCCGACAACGGCGTCGGCCTGACGGTTGGCGCGATTGCCCTGCAACATCTCACGCCCATTGGGGAACCACTCGCGGCGGTAGGTCTCGATGAACATGCCGCGCTGATCGCCATGGATGGTGGGCTCTACCAGCCACACGCCCGCGATGCGGTCACTCTCGTAAATCTTGGGCACTCCGGACTCCTGTTTCTTGCCGACTCGGCTACTCGACGTCGATCTGACAATGATCGCCGACCATCAGGCGCAGCGCCCGCGGACGCACGCGAGTGCGGCTGACCACTGCCTCTTTGCCGATGAGGCTGTCTTCGAGTCGCTGAATGTCGATGACGCGACTCTGTTGCATGATGACCGAATGCTCGACCTCGCTGTTGAGGATCTCGCACAGATCGCCGATGGCGGAGAACGGACCGATGAAGCTGTCGACGATGCGCGCACCTGCGCCGATGACCAGTGGGCCACGAAGGGTGGAGTTGATCACCACCGCACCTGCCTCGACCACCACACGACCGTCGATGGTCGAGTCGGCATCGACCTCGCCATCGATACGGGCCACGATCGTCTCGAGCAGCAGTCGGTTTGCTTCGAGCAACGGGGTGAGCTTGCCGGTATCGATCCACCAACCGGTGAGCAATTCACAACGCACCCGCATGCCCTGATCGACGAGCCACTGGATGGCGTCGGTGATCTCGAGTTCGCCACGCGGCGACGGCTGGATGGCGCGCACCGCGTCGTGGATGGTGCGGTCGAACAGGTACACACCCACCAGAGCCAGGTCGCTCGGCGGATCGTCGGGCTTCTCGACCAGGCGCACCACGTTGCCATCGGCATCGAGTTCGGCGATGCCGAAGCGATGTGGGTCGGGAACCTGCTTGAGCAAGATCTGCGCAGTGGGCGGATCGTCGGATGCGCGAGCCTTTTCGAACGCATGCACGAAGGCGCCGAGATCTTGTTCGAGCAGGTTGTCGCCGAGGTACATCACGAAGTCGTCGTCACCCAAGAAGTCATGCGCGATGTGCACGCAGTGGGCAAGCCCCAGCGGCTCGTCCTGCGGGATGAAGGTGATGTGCGCACCCCATGTGCTGCCGTCGCCGAGCGCATGCATGACCTCGACCCTGGTG
Organism: Ilumatobacteraceae bacterium; assembly: GCA_043748395.1. Classification (GTDB taxonomy): domain Bacteria; phylum Actinomycetota; class Acidimicrobiia; order Acidimicrobiales; family Ilumatobacteraceae; genus JAYTNH01. Next base: position 6,398 of record JAYTNH010000104.1, read on the forward strand.
TCGCCCACGATGACACCAATCTCGGTGATGCCGGCGGCCACCATGGCCTCGATGCCGTAGAACAAGATGGGCTTGTTGGCCACGGGCACCAACTGCTTGGCGCTGGTATGGGTGATGGGGCGCAGGCGGGTGCCAGCACCACCGGCGAGGATGAGAGCCTTCATAGTCGCTGCAAGTATGCCCCACAACGCCGCGACCTGGTGCAAGCCGCACTTGTCGTCAGCCTGCGACGGGGGCGTCGGCGGCGCCGCGGAAGTAGGCGAGCACCACCTGCGCACCTTCGCCGAGCACCAAGACGGCCTTGTCATCGATGGTCTTGCCGACCACCGGCAACGTGTACGAGGTGATACCACCGCCGACGGCCTCGCGCAGCGAGGTACCCGCAGCAATGGGGTCGAGGCGATCATCGACGCTGAGCGCCGCGCTGATGGCGCGCAACATCTCGCCGGCCCTGAACGGGTTGAGCTTCACCTCGCGCAGTGCAGCCTGCACCGCCAGGTTCACGAATGCCCGTTGCCGCAACGTGCGGCCAAGATCCGACGTCGGGTCGGTCTGCCACGCACCGTCGCGGAACTCCTCGTAGTACCGGCTACGCGCGTAGGCCAGACCCTGCACTCCGTCGAGCACGACACACCCTGGATCGATGATGTTGAGACCTGTGTTCAGATCGCGCGTCGGAAAGTAGAAGCACACCGTGACGCCGCCGACCGCGTCGACGACCCTTTTGAACCCGCTGAAGTCGACCTCGACGTAGTGGTGGATCGGCAGGCCCAGTTCTTGTTGCACGACCGCCACCAGCGTGGTCGGTCCATCGACGTAGGCCGAGTTGATGCGTCGACGACCCTCGACCCACAGGTCACGCGGAATCGACAGCAACGCAGTTGCTCCTCCGTGCTTGTCGCGGCGCAAGATCATGATGGTGTCGCTGCGGCTGCCCTGCACGTCGGCCTCGGTGCCGATGCCGCCGAAGTCGGGCGAGTTCGGATCGCTGTTGGCGCGGCTGTCGGACCCCACCAGGAGGAAGTTCTCCACGTTGGGGTCGGACGGGCTCAACACCTCGGCGACACCAGGTACGCGTCGCACAGCATCAACCGCGTGGCGGGTCGCCACGATGGTGCTCGTCGCGCCCACTGCAGCAGTGACGAGCGCGACGATCAGCAGCGTCGGTAGGCGACGCCGGCGGCGCAACGGCGTTGTGTCGATGGCCAGCACGACCAACGAGGGTACTGGTGGTTGGGGTTCGGGTGGCCGCGCGCAGGTGGCGACGGGTTCAGGCAAAGGGTTTCAGGCGAAGGGTTCAGGCGCCGGGACGCACGTGGACTACGTCGCCCGTGTCGAAGCGGTGGGTGATGCCGCAATCATCGAGCACCACGAGCCGACCATCGGGGTCGACGTCGAGGGCCCGACCGACAGTTTCACCATTCGCCTGGATGACCCGTACCTGCGTGCCGAGCGTGGCCAGGTTGGTGCGGTACATCTGGGTGATGTCGGTGGGTAGGGCATCGTAGGCAGCGAGCAGCGCCGCGAGCACCGACTCGGGGTCGAATGCGGCACCGAGCAACGCTGCGTCGGGAGGAGCCCAGCGCACGTTCAACCCAATGCCCACCACGACGAAC
>JAYTNH010000105.1:0-2499 GCA_043748395.1 Ilumatobacteraceae bacterium
ACGAGGGTGCTGGTGGCTTCGTCTTGCGGTTTGGTGGTGGGGATCGCGGTGATGATCGCGGTGTCGCCAGCGGTGTTGACCTGCGCTGGGGAGACGGCTCGGACACCGGCGTCTGCTGTCACTGCGGCGGTGATCTGGTCGATGATCGTGGGGTCGGGTGTCGGCCCGAGGTCGATGACGAGCAGGAGTGGCCCGTTGAACCCGGCGCCGAAGCCGTCGCCGAGCAGGTCGTAGGCACGACGGTGGGTGGTGCTGGTGGGCGCGGTGCCGGCGTCGGCCTGGCCGAGTTGCATGTCGAGCACCGGGATCGCGAGAACGAGCAGCACGGTGGTGGCGGCGATGCTGGAGCGCCACGGATGGTGGGCGACCCAGTGTGCCCAGCGGACCCAGCCGCTATGGCCAGAGTCGGTGACGTCGGTGTGCTCGCGTTGTGGGCGCGACAGGGCGCGGGTGCCGGCGAAGCCGAGGAACGCGGGGAGTAGCGTGATCGCGACGATGACGGCGATCGCGACGACGATCGAGGCGGAGTAGCCGAGGGCGGCGACGAAGGGGATGCCGGCGAGTTGGAGCCCAAGGATCGCGACGACGACGGTGCTGCCGGCGATGACGACGGCTTTGCCGGCGGTGGCGTTGGTGCGGCCGATCGATTCCTCGATGCCCATGCCTGCCGCCAGGTTGTCGCGGTGGCGGCTGAGGATGAACAGGGCGTAGTCGATGCCGACACCGAGCCCGATCATCGTGCCCAGCCTGGGGGCGACGGACGGGATGTCGATCCACCCGCCCAAGAGGCCGATCACGGACAGCCCGGTGAGCAGCCCGGTCAGGGCGGTGGCGAGCGGGAGGGCCATGGCGATGACGCTGCGGAACGTGATCAACAAGATGATCAGGGCGGCGATGACGCCGATCGCCTCGGACGGCCCTGTGGTCTCTTCCTTGAGCACCGTGGGGAGCTCGCCACCGAACTCGACCTGGACACCGGCCGCTCGTGCCGGGCCGGCAGTGTCGAAGAGCGCATCGAGCGTGCTCCGGCCCAGATCGGCTGTAGTGCCGTCGAACTGCACCGACGCGAATGCGGTGGTCGCATCAGGAGCGATCGAGCGGGGACTGGCTAGCGGCTCGGTCACCGCCAGCACATGCGGAAGTGCACGGACCTCATCGATAGTTGCGGTGACGCCGACCGCGAGTGCCGGGTCGGTGATCGCGCCCGTGGCGGTGTGGAACACGACCATGGCCGTTGCACCGGCTCTTTCTGGGAAGCGTTGCTTCAACATGTCGGTCGCTGCTTGTGACTCGACACCGGGCACCTCGAAGTTGTCGACGGCAACGCCACCTACCGTTCGGTTCAACAACGCCAGTCCCACGGCCACCACGATCCACGCCGCAAGCACCAGGCGGCGGTTGCGGGAGGAGAACGAACCGATGCGGTGCAACCATGTCGACATTGCGATCTCATCTCTGAAGAGGTGTCCTTCACGATACCTAAATATGCGATGATTGCAACTATGCTATGAATGCAACAATATGAAAGGTGTCAGGATGCGAACTGAAGGCCTTCGGGAACGCAAGAAGCTCGACACTCGCCGGCGGATCGAGGGCGCAGCGCTCGAATTGTTCGAACAGAGCGGGTTCGAGGCAACGACGATCGATGACATCACCGCTGCGGTCGACATCGCGCCGCGTACCTTTTTTCACTACTTCTTGACCAAGGAAGATGTCGTGTTGGCGGACTACGCCGACCGGCTCGCCCGCATCACCGGCACGCTCGCCGAACGGCCCGTCGACGAAGCGCCATGGACGGCGTTGCAGAACGCCTTCGTGACCGTCGCGGCGGACTACGAGATCGAACAGCCCCAGCTGCTTCGCCGGTTCCGCGTCATGGCGACTACCCCATCGGTGTTCGCCCGCAGCCTGCAACTCCAAGCAGGCTGGGAGGACGCAGTCGCCGTTGCGCTCACCGAACGAATGGGGCTCGAGACCGACAGCGACATCACCCCCCGGCTCCTCGCCGCAGCCGCACTGGCAGCAATGCGAGCGTCACTGCGCCACTGGCTTGCAGGCGGCGGCACGACTCCGCTCCCACAACAAGTCGCGCACTGCTTCGACCGCCTCGCCTCCGGCCTCATCAACGACTGACAGTTGCTCCCGTGTCGCTGGCATCGTGGAGAGCGTTCGGGCGATTCTCGGCCTGAAGTACCCGCAGTTCGAGGTCATCGTCATCGACGATGGCTCTCTCGACCTGCGCGAGGCAGTTCCCGCGATCGAGCACGACAGTCCCACTCGCGGTGCTGTTCGCTCCGTGCACGTGCCCGAGGGTTCCGAGAATCTCACCGTGACCCGCAAGGTCAATGCCGGCCGCCGTGCCGACGCGCTGAACGTCGGACTGAACGCCGCTCGCTTCCCACTCGTGTGCATGGTCGACGCCGATTCGCTCCTCGACCCGGACGCACTGCTGCGAGTCGTCCAACCCTTCATCGATGACCCTGACCGGGTGGTCGGCAC
>JAYTNH010000106.1:0-2587 GCA_043748395.1 Ilumatobacteraceae bacterium
CGTCAGGGTGAGGTTGACGAGTACGGCCTCGGCTCCGACCGGGGCGCGGATGGCCATCACAGAGCCTGCGGCGTTGACCTTCGCGCACTGCTGCTGCGAGGTGATGGCATTGGTCCAGCACTCGCGGGTGTCGACCATGCGCTGCGGGGTTGCAGCCGTGTAGCCCAGCCCGCCCGGTACGTCGGGGGCGAAGTAGCCCTGCACGTCGACCACTTGATGCGTCGCAGCAATCGAGTACGTGCACACCTGCACCCCGGTGGAACCGGCGGGCGCGGGATCTGCAGGAACGACAGCCAGGTTGGCCACCGTCGAACCTTTCGCGTAGTTCACGTTCGACGACGTCTGCGGTCCTGGTTCGAGCGCGCTGCACTTGTCGGCGGTGAGATATCCGGCGGCTGCCGGCTCGGTCACGGTGAGGTTCATCAGCACTGCTTGTGCGGTGGCCGGTACATCGTCCACACCCACCACCAACTCACCTTCGCCGGCAATCGGCCCGACCGACTGGCACGAGCCCGACGGCGCACAGACGGCGTTGATGCGCGAGTCGACGACCCGCGATGCCTCGACAGGCGTGAACAACGAACCGCCCGGAGCGTTGGCTGCGGTGGCGAAGAATCCCTGCACGTCGACGACGGCATGCATCGACGACGACAGGTACAAGCAGAACGAGCCCTGGGCGTCCAACGGCACCACGGCCAGGTTGGCAACGGTCTTGCCCGGCACGGTGTTCGCATTCGACCACTGCCGCTTGGCATTGGTCGGCCCGCACTGCTCGGCGGTCGCGAAGCCCGCCGCGGCAGCACCGGTGAGCGTCACGTTCACCAGCGCAGCAGCCGCACCAGCGGGCGCGCCGGCAGACACCTTCAGTCGCGAACCTGCCGGCGGCACCTCGTCAGCGTTGAGGCAGCGCATCGTGGCACCCTGATCGGTCAGCATCGGCACACATGGCGTGTTGACCGGAACAGCAGCAGGGTTGTGGGCGAGGTTGTACTGCAGGATCGTGTTCGCCTGCGCCACTGTGCCGCGGAACTCGAAGTGCATCGGATCACGCGACGCCGACGACTTCACCTGCGCCGGCGACGAGCAGCCGCTGCTCCATCCGTAACCACCCCAGTACAAGCCCCACTTCTCGGCGGTCTGGACCACCCATTGGGGGATGTCGGTCTGCATCGGCGTCTGGCACGCCGATGCACCATTGATGCCGTAGTTGGTGGCCATCGGATTGGCTGCAGTGTTGAAGTCGATCGCCAGCCCGTAGGCATGGTTCGACAAGGCAGCACGAGTAAGTCCTGAGCAGCTCTTGTTGGTGCTTGCGGTACACCGGAACACATATCCGCCCAGGTCGCCGATCTTGTAGCCACCGGCGACGATCTCGCTGATGAATCCGGTGAACAGCGGCAAGGCTTCAGACATCATCCGCATCTGGCCCGACTTCACCGACCCCATCGGCGCCAGGTTCGGGGCGAGCTTCAGCTCCCAGTCGGCCAGCGCCGGCGAGCCGTTGTAGCCCCACCCACTCCACAACCACCCCGCCGGCGGAAAGGTGCCCGCCGGGGTGCTGGCGGTCACGCCCAACGCATCGGCAGTCGCTTGATCGACCACTCCGGTGGATGGCAGCGCTTGGTCGGTTTGGTAGAGCTTCACCTTCGCCTCGGTGAGCGGTCCGAACTGGCCGTCGGCCGACAGGGTGTAGCCGGCCGCAGACAGCGCTTGTTGGACCTTGCGCACCACTTCACCGGTCGAGCCGACTGCGAGGTTGACCCACGCCGTTGACGAACCGTCACCGGCCACCGGAAACGGCGGGGTCGGCCAACCCTGCGACTCGGGCAGGCCGGTGCCACCCATCACGACGCACCCCGTCACATCGCCAGTGATGAGCTTCGCCGAACTGCACTTCGGGGGAACCGTCGGAAGCGTCCAGGCCGCGTCGATGGCGCCAACCTGACGTGTCACGCCGAGCGAAACTGCCCCCGCGCCGGTAGCGACGAAGATGACGAACACAGCGAGGGCGTGTCGGATTCCTCGGGGCATGGATTGTTGATCGGCACGGATCGCACCGTTCTTGACCCGCCAGGCGTCACATTCCCATCAGAGCGCCGACATGGGAGGCGGCCGGTAGCCAGCCGTGAGGTCGGTGAGCCATCCGGCAACGGTGATCGATGTGAGATCATGCAGGTAGGGCGACACGACTTGCATGCCAACCGGCAGGCCCGACTCGGTGAACCCGACGGGCGCAACGGTAGATGGCAGGTAGGCCGCACCGATGAGTGCCGGCCAGCCCTCCAGCTCGACGTACGGCCGGTCGACACCGTTCACCTCCACCGTGCGGTCGCGCCAATCACCCTTCTGCAGGTGCGCGAACGCCGGTACCAACGTGACCGGGCACAACAGCACATCGACATCGCGGAAGAACTCGGCCCACACCAGGCGCACCCTGGCGCGTTCGCGGTCGGCGCGCAGCCACTCGGGATGACTCCTGATCGGGCCGGTGCCGTCGTCGTGTACCGACACCGCATCGCCGATCAGGCGGGCACCGGCGCGCCATGTGGCATCGAGGTCGAGCGCCGGCCGCCGATCATGATCGACG
>JAYTNH010000107.1:0-1898 GCA_043748395.1 Ilumatobacteraceae bacterium
CCGACAGCGCGCGCCCACCGGGTCGGGTCTGGCTGCCAGGTCGTGCTGCGCGACGAGGGAAGCGGGCGGCTGAGCGCTCGGGTACTGACAGGAGTTCCACTCGTGTTTGCCGGGTGGAGTGCCGTGTCCAGCCGCACATTCCGCGCCGCAGTCCTCAGCCCGATCGGAATGGCGAGCGCAGCCCTTGGCGTTGCGTGCAACCTCCTCGGCTGGTGGTGGATGCGGCGCATCGTCGCGAAGGCCGTTGCGTGATCACCGGTCTGTGCGCGACGACCGCATTCCTCATCGCAGCGCTGGCGCTGCGACCACGGCTGCACCGGACGTTCGAGCGGCCCGACAGCGCGCGCCCACCGGGTCGGGTCTGGCTACCAGGTCGTGCTGCACGACGAGGGAAGCGGGCCGCTGAGCGCGCCTACCCGGACGCGATCGACATGATCGTGCTCGCGGTCCGTGCGGGCTACCTGCCGGCGGCGGCAATCTGCGAAGCGGCGCCATACCTTGCGCCCGCAATTCGTCCAGCGTTCGTTGCCGTGGCCGCACGCACGAGCGCGGGTGAAAGATTCGCCGATGCCCTCGCCGCGCTACCGACGGCGCTCGGGCCGATCGCCTCACCTCTCGCCGACTCATTCGCCGCCGCCGACCGATACGGCCAACCAATTGCTCCCGTGCTCGAACGTCTCGCGACCGAGGCTCGTCAGCATCGTCGCCGGCAGGCCGACACTCTCGCCCGCCAGCTTCCCGTTCGCATGTCGTTGCCGCTGGTGCTGTGCACGCTCCCGGCCTTCGTCTTCCTCGCCGTCGTCCCCTTGCTGCTCGCAGCCCTCTCGTCACTTCACCAGTGACCGCACCACTTTTTGACGACGACCCTCGGAGGTTGCAAATGAACGCATTGTTGGCACGCATTCACGCCTGGATTCTTTGGCACGAGGAAGACGGCCAGGCAACCACGGAATACGCCCTTGTACTTCTTGGAGCGGCACTGGTTGCCTTGCTCGTCGTAGGTTGGGCGACCACTGGCGGCGGCGCAGGCAAGATTGGCCGGCTGTTCGACCGAGTCATCGATTCGGTCATCGACAAGTTGTGACCAGGCGCCGTCGCGACCCCGGGCAGGCGACCGTCGAGCTTGCACTGGCACTGCCTTTGGTCTGTCTGCTGATCTTCGGAATTGTGCAGGTGGCAGTGGTCGGTCGCGACCAGTTGGCGGTGCAGTTGGCGGCACGCGAAGCAGCGCGTGCCGCCGCTGCATCGGCAGATCTGGGCGTCGGGAGTACTGCCGCGCATCGGGCCGTCGCGCTGCGGCCGTTGACCGTCGAGATCAGCGAGAACGGCGGAACGGTCACCGCAACCGTCACCTACACGGACCACACCGATGTACCGCTGATCGGCGCCCTGTTGCCCGACGTCGTCCTCAGCGCAACGGTCACCATGGCCGTCGAACCGCCGTAGCTCCACCCGGCAGTTGGTTCGGGGCGTCGCGGACATCAGTCGCCGGTGGTGATCCGGTCCAGAGTTGTGGACTTGACCAGTTCGTCGACGACCCGTCGCTCGACGGGGTTCTCGACCTTCTCTTGGTATTCGCGTTGCTGCTCGACCTCGACCCGAGCGGCCTGCCAGGCCGACCAGTGCCCCGACACCAACGCCCACAGCGACAGCGCCGAGACGTACTGCACACTCGACACCCAGCCGGTGACGATGGAGACAGGAATCATCGCGATCCAGAACAGGGTGAGCCAGCCGTTGACGCGCCGCATCAATACGGGGTCGCCCAGCACGGATGCCCACAGGCTCTTCACGATCTTCATCGCGACCTCCTTGTCACGTCATAAAGATGTCGAGCTGTTCCCAAGGAACACATTGCTCAAACTTGCTGTCACTAGTACACTACCTCAACTGCTTCG
>JAYTNH010000108.1:0-7466 GCA_043748395.1 Ilumatobacteraceae bacterium
CCGGTTCGCTCGTAGCGCGCCGGCTCACCGTATGGTTTCAGCATCGTCGTCTGCCTCGCGCTCATTCCTGCTGCATACCTGCTCGGCACGTTCCCCAGCGCCGTGATGGTGGCGCGCACCAAGGGCATCGACATCCACACGGTCGGCTCTGGCAATCCAGGCGCCTCCAACGTTGCCCGCACGATGGGCAACTGGTGGGGTGTGCTGGTGTTCGCGCTCGACGGCCTGAAGGGCGCTGTACCGGCGCTCGTGGGCCTGTTGCTCGACAGTCAGCCCGGGGCATACGTGATGGTGGGGGCGGCCGTCCTCGGACACATGTATCCCGCCACCCGAAGGTTCAAGGGCGGCAAGGGAGTGGCCACGCTCGGCGGCGCCATGATCGTGCTGCATCTCATCGTGTTCGGGCTGCTGTTGTTGGTGTGGCTCGTGGCACGCAAGCTCACTGGTACGGCGTCGGTCGGATCGATCCTCATCGGCATCGGGTTGCCGGTCGGGGTGGCCATCGAAGGCGCACCGGCGTGGGAGATTGTCGGCATCATCGGCCTCGCGCTCGTCGTGATGTTGCGCCACCTCGACAACATCAAGCGACTTGCGCGCGGCAACGAACTGTCGGCGTCCAGAGCGCGTTAGGGCAGCACCGCGGCGCGCACGATGGCCGCGCCGAGGTACTGCTCGGAGATCTGGGTAGCAACCTCGATCGCGACGTGCACGCCGTCGGGTCGCGAGGTCGGGTCGTTGCCGAACTCGCTCGCCGCGAACCACGAATCGAAGTCGATGACGCGAGCCTGCGGGAACAGTGCGACGACCTCGTCGATCACCCCGTCGCGCATGACGTAGCGCGCAGGATCGCCACGCCCTGCCTCCGCGCCGATCCACATCAACTCGGTGATCGGCGCTTTCACCCACACGATGCGGGGCACGCCGAGCGCGATGAGCCGCTGCATGAGCGTGACGTAGTCGGCGAGTAGACGCTGTCGAAAGCGAGGGTCGGTGGCGAGCAGAACGCCTTCTTGGTCAGACCAGATTCGGTCGTCCATGTCGCTGTAGGTCTGCATCAACACCACCACGTCGGGTAGTGACGACGACACGAGGTCGGGTAGACGCTCGTCGAGCAGTTGGCGACACTGCCGGTCGCGCTCGGTGGTGTAGTCGGTGACCACTGTGCCAGTGCTGATGAAGCCGCAGCCCGCAGCGGCCACCATCGACACCTGCGCGATGTTCGGGTGCGCGTCGGCCCAAGCGATGAGCCCGTCACCCTGGCGCCACGCGGTCGAGTCTCCGGCGAGCACCACGCGCACCGGCCGCGCCAACTCGGGCAGCGGCGCCTCGGTCGTCGACGTGGATGCCGGCACTGTGGATGCCGGAACAGTGGATGCCGGAACAGTTGTCTCGGGCACAGTTGGTTCGGGCACAGGCGACGACGCCGGCAGCAGGGGCACGAGCGAGTCGACCGACTCGAGTTGGCCTTGCTGGGTGGAGCCGCCCGCAAATGGGTCGACGGCGTCGCGGGCGACCAACTGGGCCGCCACTCCCACAACGAGCATGCCTGCCACCGCCAGGCCGAGCGTTCGTGGCAGGTGCCACCGCGCCGCTCGAATGGGGCGCTCGATGAACCAGAACGAGGCGAGCGAGATCGCAACCGTGACACCCAAGCGGGCGGTCGTGCCCTGGATCAGCAAGAACACCGGCCAGTGATACAGGTACACGCCGTAGCTGATGACACCAAGACCCCGCAGCGGTGGCACAGCCAGCACGGTGGTGAGCCACGACGGTTGCTGGAGCGACAAGATGAGCAGTGCCGACGCGACCGCGAACAACGGCATCCAACCCCGATACGCGGGGCCCGAACCGGCCGGCCACGTGATCGCCGCCCACGCGATGACGCCAAGCGCCAGCGCCCCGACCCAGGCCTTCGAGCCAGCCAACACCCGCGGCGTGTATCGAAGCGCGGCGGCCAGCACACCGCCGATCAGGATCTCGCCAATGCGGCTGGGCGTCGACCAGTAGGCAGCATCGACACCCCACACACCGGCAATGATCGGTGCCGACGCCGACGCGACGATGGCCACAGCCCCGATGGCGTACAGCCGGGCGCGTCCCGTCCAACGACGGCACACCAGCACCATGACCACCGGCCACAGCCAATAGAACTGCTCCTCGATGGCCAGCGACCAGTAGTGGTCGAGGGGCGACAACTTGCCGCGAGTTTGATTGAGCAGATCGGTGTAGCTGCTACCGCCCGAGAGCGCCACCCAGTTCTGCACCTGGAGCAGCGAGCCGAGCAGATCGCGACGCAAACGCGAGATCTGGTCGAACGCGCCGAACCTCGACGCCACCGCAATGCCGCCCAGGCACACGAGGCTGGCGGGCATGAGCCTGCGGAGTCGAGCACTGTAGAACGACCCGATCTTCACCGACCCGGTTGCATCGACCTCGTTGAGCAGCACGGACGTGATGAGAAAGCCTGACAACGTGAAGAACACCGAGACACCGACGTAGCCACCCGACATCCACGACCAGCCCAGGTGGAACACCAGCACCATCGCAACCGCGACGCCACGAAGCCCATCGAGTGCGGGCTGGTAGGCCAAAGAGCGGTGCTTCGTCGCAGACATGGAGTGCAGGCATTGTGGCGCACCAATGCCAGACTTCACACCGAATGAAGCTGCTCGACCCGCTCCACATCGGCACCCACGTGTCGCCCAATCGCGTGATGTTCGGTCCTCACGTCACGAACCTCGGCGACGATCACCGCCAGTTCACGCCACGCCACACGGCCTACTACGCGCGTCGAGCCACAGGCGGGTGCGGCATCATCGTGACCGAGGGCGCCAGCGTGCACGACAGCGACTGGCCCTACGAGCGTGCGCCGTTGGCCGAACGGTGCGCCGACGGCTGGGCCGCAATCGCCGCGGCCTGCCACGCGCACGGTTCGTTGGTGATTGCCTCACTCGATCACGCCGGCGGCCAGGGAAGCAGCGCCTACAGCCAGGCGCCGCTGTGGGCGCCATCGAGGTTGCCCGAGGTGAATACGCGCGAAGTGCCGAAGTGGATGGAGGCCGACGACATCGTGGCCGTCATCGACGGCTTCGGTGCGGCCGCGACGTTGGCGATCGACTCAGGCTGCGACGGCATCGAGATCAACGCCGGCCAACACAGCCTGGTGCGGCAGTTCCTCAGCGGGCTCACCAACCACCGCGGCGACGAATGGGGCACCGACCGGCTGCAGTTTGCGCGGCAGGTCATTGCCACAACTCGCGGCGCTGCCGGCGCGTCTGTGGTGGGCATGCGCTTGTCGTGCGACGAACTCGCACCGTGGGCAGGCATCACGCCAGACATGGCACCCGACATTGCCTCGGCCCTCATCGAGTGCGGGCTCGACTATCTGGTCGTCACGCGAGGCTCGGTGTACTCCATCGAAAAGACCAGGCCCGACTTCCACGAACCGACGGGGTTCAACATCGACGTGTGCCGCAACGTGAAGGCAGTAGCGGGTGACACGCCGGTGTTCTTGCAGGGCTCGGTGGTCGACTGGGGCCAAGCCGAGTGGACCATCGACGACGGCGTGTGCGACGGCGTTGAAATGACCCGCGCCCAGATCGCCGACCCCGAACTGGTTATGAAGCTGCACGCCAACATCGCCCACCGCATCAGGCCGTGCATTCGGTGCAACCAAACGTGTGCGGTGCGCGACGCACGCAATCCCATCGTCACGTGCGTCGCCGAACCCACCAGCGGGCGCGAGACCGAAGACCCCGACTGGTACTCGCCCACCGTGCGTTCCCGAAACGTGCTCGTGATCGGTGCAGGCGTCGCCGGCCTCGAGACCGCCCGTGTGGCTGCGCTACGCGGCCACCACGTGCGACTCATCGAGCTGGCCGACCGAGCAGGCGGACTGGCTGCAGTTGCAGGGCCGGGCGGCAGTCTGGTGCAGTGGCTCGTAGCCGAGTGCCTCGAAGTCGGGGTCCAACTCGAGACCAGTACGGCCAGCGCCGACAATCACAGCGCCGAGATAGTGATTCAGTGCACTGGGTCGCGGGCGGGCACGCGTGGATACATGGTCAGCGACGGCGCCACGGTGCTCGACATCGCCGACGTTCGGCGCGGAGTTGCCGTGTTGCCCGACGGCATCATCGCCTTGTTCGATCCCATCGGTGGGCCGATCGCCGTGGCACTCGCCGAAGAGTTGGGCGAACGGGCAGTGCTCGTGACGCACGACCAGATCGCGGGCAACGAGCTCAGCCGCACCGGCGACCTCGCACCCGCCAACGTGCGGCTCGCGCAGCGTGGAGTGCGCATCGAGAAGCGGTCGCTGCTGCGATCGGTCGAGCCAGGCGGCGTGGTACTCGAAGACCGCTTCACCGGCGAGCAGCGCACAGTTGCCTGCGCGGCAATGGTCGATTGCGGGTTTCGCCTGCCCACCGCACCAATTCCGGGTGCACACCTACAGGCCGGCGACTGCGTGGCTCCACGCACGATCCACGAAGCGATCCTCGAAGGCCGGCGCGCAGCCGTTGCCATCGATCGCCACTGAGCGCAGCCCGCGTTGTCTAGCCCGCGTAGTCAGGCGCTGACTGGTCCCGACACCAGCATGGGCCCGGTGGGCATGGGCGAGCCACCCGCACCCTCCTCGGTGACAGCGAACGTGTGATAACGACCGGGTGGCGCATCGATCACTGCCACGGCCTCACCATTCGCGCCGGGTCGGAGCAGGCCGACCGGCACGGCGCCCTCGTCGTTGACCAGCCACATCGCGTACGCGCGGTCAGCAGCGATGGGGGGCAAGGCGGCAAGCAGCACCACCAGGCGGTCGCCAGCGGGCGATTCGACCACACGCGCCACCGTTCCGTTGGGGCCTGTGTACGTGACCGAGCTCGACAGCGGATCGGCCAGCACCTGGGTGAGTGCCTGCGAGTCGGAGAGCTTGCTACGCGTGCTCACCAGTGCGACCGCGAGTGAGGCGACGAGAACAACGCTGGCGGCGACGCCCAACGCCACAGCCGCCACACGGCCACCACCCCGTGTGGCGGTTCGGCCGTGGTGCACCTGCGGGGTGCTGGCTACCTCGGCCATGACGCGTGCCTTGAGGCCGGCCGGCGGCGAATCGGGGCCGAGGCTGCCCATGCGTTGTGCGGCTTCACGGAACTCGGCTACCTCGACATGGCACGGTTCGCACCCGTCGAGGTGCCGTTCGAACCGCCGCATCTCGACATCGTCGAGCGCGTCGAGGGCGTAGAGCCCAGCCAATGCATGCAGGTCGTCGCTCATACCGATGCTCCTAGTTGGTCGCGCAAACGGATAAGTCCGTCGCGCACGCGTGTCTTCACCGTTCCGAGCGGAACGTCGAGGATGTCGGCGATCTCGGTCTGGGTGTATCCCCCGAAGTAGGCGAGGTCGACCGCCTGGCGTTGGACCGGGGTCAGTAGTTCGAGCGCGTCGGCCACTCTGGTGCGGTCGATGTGGTCGATCACGCCGGCGATCACTTGATCGGCCGGATCACTCGCCGTTGCGAGATCGGCCGCAGCATCGAGCCGCCCCGCGCGATCAGTGCGGTCGCGCAGCGCCTGCTCGCTACGTACCCGATCGATGGCGCGACGATGCGCGATGGTGAGGATCCAGCTCCTCGCGCTGCCGCGTTCGACAGCAAATCGCGGTGCGGTGCGCCACACCTGCACCATCACCTCCTGCGTCACTTCCTCGCTCTGCGCCGGATCGCGGAGCACTCGACGGACCAGTGCGTACACGTCGGCCGCCACCAAGTCGTACAACCGAGCGAACGCCGATTGGTTGCCAGTGGCCGTAGCGCGCAGCAAGGTGTCGCGTTCGTCGGCCTGCATGACAACAGTCTGCCGGTCGACGAGCGCGAGATGGCGTGTTTGTAACGTGCTCACCCCTGATGTTCGCAGCGCAGGCCGCCACGGATTGCTCGTCAGGTGGCCGGGGCATTTCGCGTTCGTCGGGCAGACTGTCACGATGACTCCAGACCCCCTGTTCGACCTGACCGACCGTGTTGCCGTGGTCACCGGAGGCAGCCGGGGTCTTGGCCGCGAGATGGTGCTCGCCTTCGCGGCTCGCGGTGCCCACGTGGTGATCGCCAGCCGCAAGCTCGACAACTGCGAGGCGGTCGCCCACGAAGTCAGGGCCATGGGCCGGCGGGCACTGCCACTGGCCTATCACGCTGGTTCGTGGACCGACGCCGACCGACTTGCCGAGGCTGCGTACGACGAGTTCGGGCAGGTCGACATCTTGGTGAACAACGCGGGCATGTCGCCGCTGTACCCCAGCGTCGATGCCGTGACCGAGGAGTTGTTCGACAAAGTGGTGGACGTGAACCTCAAAGGACCGTTTCGGTTGTCAGCCATTGTGGGCACACGCATGGCCGAGGGTGCGGGCGGCTCGATCATCTTCGTGTCGTCGGTGGCATCGCAACGGCCGAGCCCGATGGAGCTCGTCTACGGCTCGGCCAAGGCCGGCGTCAACGCACTCACCTACGGGCTCGCGCGCACGCTCGGGCCCAAGGTGCGGGTGAACTGCATCGTGCCAGGGCCGTTCCTCACCGACATCTCCAAAGCGTGGGATCTCGATGCGTTCAACACGCGCGCAACCGTTGCATTCGCCATGGGTCGCGGCGGCGAGCCACACGAGATCGTCGGTGCCGCGCTCTACTTCGCCAGCGACGCATCGAGCTACACCACCGGCACCACCCTGAACGTCGATGGCGGACCGCGTTGACGGCACCGCGCATTGCCGCCGTCCTGTGGGACATGGACGGCACTCTGGTCGACACCGAGCCCTACTGGATGGAGTGCGAGCACGAACTCGTTCGCGAGTTCGGCGGCACCTGGACCGACGAACATGCCCACTCGATCGTGGGCTTCGACCTACGCAATGCGGCCCGGTACATCAGCGAACACGGCAACGTCGACCTGCCTGTCGACGACATCGTCAATCGCCTGCTCGACGGCGTGATCGAGCGGGTTCGCAGGCGCGTGCCGTGGCGGCCAGGCGCGCGCGAACTTCTGGCCGACATCCGCGCGGCCAACATTCCGTGCGCGTTGGTCACCATGTCGTGGCGGCGCTTCGCCGACGCAGTGGTCGATGCCCTGCCTGGCGGGTCATTCAACGTGGTGGTGGCCGGCGACGAAGTAGCAAACGGCAAGCCGCACCCCGAGCCGTATCTCACCGCGGCGGCGAAGTTAGGGGTCGCTCCCCACTTGTGCGTTGCCCTCGAAGACTCACCCACCGGCACTCGGTCGGCTGTCGCGGCCGGTTGTGTGGTGTATGCCATCCCCAACGTCGTCGACGTCCCACCTGGTGTCGGCCACACCCGGCTCGACTCGCTCACGCTGCTCGACCTGCGCACCATGCACAAGGCAGTCGTTGCGCGGTCGAATCGCCGCAATCGGCTGCGCTTCGGTAGTGCCGCGCTGGCTCTGGTAGCGGTCGCCGCGGCAGCGGTTGCGTTC
>JAYTNH010000109.1:0-5484 GCA_043748395.1 Ilumatobacteraceae bacterium
GGCCCCATGCACCGCATCTCGGGCAGCCTGGCGTTGGCGGCGTCGCTGCCGGTCGCCTACCACTGCCTCTGGTCGCTCGGGTTCAACCCCGAGCCCGGCGACACGCGCCGCCTGGTGCACTCCATCGTCGGGTGCGCGTTCTATGGGGCCTTCGCCACCAAGGTCATGGCGGTGCGCTCCAAACGAATGCCGTCATGGGCCCTGCCGGTGCTCGGCGGCCTGCTCTTCGCGCTGCTCGTGGCGGTC
The DNA here is from genome assembly GCA_043748395.1 of Ilumatobacteraceae bacterium. Lineage (GTDB taxonomy): Bacteria > Actinomycetota > Acidimicrobiia > Acidimicrobiales > Ilumatobacteraceae > JAYTNH01. Next base: position 247 of record JAYTNH010000109.1, read on the forward strand.
TGGCTCACCAGCTCACTGTGGTTCTTCGGCGAGATCGGCGTGAAGGTCTGACATGCTGCGCAAAATTGCGTTCGTCGTCGAGTTCCTCGTGCTCGCAGCCACCTTTGCGGTGGTCACGCTGATGTTCACCAACAATCCCACGCAGCCGCCGCCGGCTCCTGCCGCTGTGGTCGAGGCCGCCGGCGGCGTCGACGGCTCGCTGCTCTACAAGAAGAGCTGTGCGCGTTGCCACGGGGGCGACGGCTCGGGAGGTATCGGCCCGAAGCTGGCCGGCAAGGTGCTGGTGAGCTTCCCCGACGCAGCCGACCAGATCGCCGTGGTCACCAACGGCCGCAAGGGCATGCCCGCGTTCTCGACCCGCCTCACCGAGGCCGAGATCGCCGCCATCGTCGACTTCACCCGCACCACCCTCAGCGGCGCCTGACGCCCGTCCCTCGCGCCGGCGTCGAAGCCCTGACGCTCGAGCCCATGACGGCGTCGTACGTCAGGACTTCGCGGCCGTCAGCAGTTCGCGGCGCAGGGTCACCAGCTTCGGTGACGGTTCGTCGTCTGACCAGGGATCGCAGCGCAAGGCGCGTTCGTAGGCATCCCATTCGTGACGGACGCCGGCGCGGTCACCGTTGTTCGCGTGCGCGCGCATGCGCAACGCGATCAGTTCCTCGTGGCCGGCGAGCACCTTCAAACCCTGGCCGGTGGCCCAGAACACACCCTCTGCGTCACCGATGGCCAGGTAGTGGTTCGCCAGTTCGGTTGCCGCGCCGGTGGTGAGCAGCGTGAGTGCAGACGTGATGCCCTCGGCATCTGGCCACAGGTATGACGTGCCGGCGAAGGGCAGACCCGCGACGAGTTCGAGCCCCGGACGCAACACCTCGATCGCGGCGTGGTGCGTGAGCCGACGAGCATGTAGCACTCGCGCCGTGAGCAGTTGAGCGTCTGTGACAACGCAATCGTGCATGGGTAGATGTTCGGTGAGCGTGCGCGCAATCCACTCCTCACCGTCATGCGGCAGCACCACCCGCGCCATCGCCCGCCGAGCATCGCTCACCACGTTGGCGAACGTGGCGTCACGCACGTCGAGGTCCCACAATGCAGTGCGCGCTCCGGTTCGGGTGGGGTGCTCGCGGTGTTGGCTGAGCCACGCCACGAGCTCGAGTGCCTTCGAGCGTTCGAACGGTGCCGGTTCACCACCGCTCGACACCACGCTGACATTGCCGAGCAACGTGACCAGCAGCGCCCACTCGACCTCGTCGAACGGCTCCTCGACCGGCTCGTCGAACGGCTCCGCGGCCACCAGCGGAGTGACCTCGCCGACGACGTCGAGCGGTACGTCGACACTGTCGAGCAATTCGGCAACCGCGAGCACGTGTTGCGACTCGAGCCGAGCCGGGGTGAAGCAGATGCCGAGCGGTTCGAGCACAAACCTCGATCCTTCCGGTCGGATGACCCAGGCCGCCTCAGTGATGTTGCGATCGACCACCACCGCAAGCCCCGCTACAGGCGCTTCGGCGAGCGAGCTCGCCAGACCATCGTCGATCTCGACACCGACTGCCAGAACCACCGCCGGCTCCCATGCCTCACCGCCCCCCGATGCCGCCCGCAGCGCGAAGGTGCTGCGCCCTTGGGCGGCGCCAGAGGTGCTGCCCAGGGCGACCGCGGCGACGTCGAGCGCGGCATCAAGCGTCTCGACCTGTTCGACAATGTGCGCGTCGAGCAGCGCGACGTCGGACAGACCCACGGTGATCAGGCGCGCCGCCTCGGCGAACGGCGACACGGCCAACGCCGCTGCAATCGCACGCAGCACGCCCTGTGCGACGACCTGCGCTGCATCGACGCAGAGCGTGCCGGCTGCCTCGAGGTCGACATACAACCGGCGGTCACTCGCGGCACCGATGTGCACCAGAGCGGGGCACGGCTGAGTCACGCCATGGGCGCGTTCGGCGAGTGCTTCCAAGGTCACCGACGCAGGCAGCACCCACGCGGTGGACTCGAGGTCGATGCGCCACATCGGATCGGTCGGCGCACTTCTGGCCGCCGGCCACATGCGTATCTCGCCGTCACTGCCGACCGCGATGGCGGCAACGCGGTCGGACTGATCGACCAACTCGCGCGCTGCGGCGCGGATCGCCAGGTCGATGCGGGCCAGTTGTTCATCGTCGCCGAGGCTTCGCAGCACCGCTTCGGTCTCGACAGCCAGAGGGCTCGGCGCGACCAGGCGCGCCCCAACCACGGCCGAGCGCAGCTGTCGCCGGCGGCGAGCGCCGACCAACCGGATGGCGCCGGCCGACACCATTGCGGCGCCACCCAACGCAACAGCAAGCGAGACCGACGACGATCCTGACCGGAGCGGAAATGCGATCGTGGGGCGAGCCGAGGACGGGGTCGCGATGGCCGGGGCAGCGGATGCCGGGGCAGCGGATGCCGGGGCAGCGGATGTCGGGGCAGCGGATGCCGGGGCAGCGGATGTCGGGCCAGCGGATGCCGGAGTGACCCATTCCGGAGGTGCGCCGCCGGGACCGGGCTCGGACACTGCTGCACCCTCTGGCACCGGCGCGATCGCCGGCTCGACCACCGCAGGCTCGGCCACCGGTGTGGTGGGTGCACCGGCGGTCGGTGTGTAGACGATCACCTCACCAGGGTGGATGAGCGCCGGATCACGATGACCAAGGCGCGGGACGTTGAGTTCCATGAGTTCGTCGACGTACTCGAACACCTCGTGCGGCGTCGGCTCGCGCCCGAACGTGTCGGCAAGGTGATGGTCGGCAATGCGCCAATACGAGTCGCCGCGCACCACCTCGTAGCTGCCGTTTGAGCCCACCGGCAGCTCGCTCGGCGCCAACACTGCGGCCGCTACGAGACGCGCTGCACTGGTGCTCGCTGCGGGCAGCATCGCATTCAGCGTGGCACCCACCGACACCGTCGACAGCACGGCAAGGCGCACCAACCGACGAATGGCATCTCCCGGCCCCGACTGCAGCGCCGGCAGCGGCCGACCCGGCGACCGCGCTTGCCAACGCATCGCTCGCACCGCCTCTGACAGTGCGGTCACGGCGAACCACGCCCACAACAACACGAAGATGACCGAACCAAGCTTGATCACGGTGTCGGTGTCGATCTGACGCGTGCGCCAGGTGGAGCGCAGCTGGGCAACGGATGGAGTAGGCCAGCCGATGAGCCGGCCAACGGCCAACGGCACGCCGATCAGCAGAGCGAGCAACGCCACAGTGGCCAACAACCTCGACAGTGCATGGGCCAGTCGGCGCATGATCGTTCCCTTCATTTGATGCCGGTCATTTGATGCCGGTCATTTGATGCCGGTCATCGGGAGTACTCGAACCTGGCTGTGCCAATGGCGCGCACGGTGATGGTGGACTGGCCGCCGAGGATGAGAAAGACGGTGGCCCGGCGCTCGACGATCGTGACTGCGACGGTGCCTGCGTCGACGACGACCGAGACGTCGGTGGAGGGGACGCCCGAACGAACCGCATACGAGACCGCTGCCGCCTGCGCCGCCCGCGGATCGAGCCCTGTGAGCGGCGAACCCGTGGCAACACCCGCCCGTGCGGCTGCCTCGGCCGTGTTGGACGCGTGGCGGCGGGCGATGAGCGCGCGCCCACCGTCGACCACCAGCCCCGCGCCAGCCAGACACACGATCACCAACATGCACAGCATGACCCCGATCACGCCGCGATCGGCGTTGGCAGGGGCGTCGGGAGCGTGCTCGACTCTGGGCGACCTCATCGGCGGTACCGATCGATCGGTTGGGTGTCGGACACGGTGATCGTGCGCGTGCCCGGCGACCACACACCGCTCAACGACTGGTTGCGCACCGTGCACGACACGGTGACGGTGACGGCGCCGCCTCGCCACGTGCCAACCGTCGACGGCTGCCAGTTGAGCGACGTCGACGGCGCACCCGCACACCGTGACGAGAGCGCCGACGCTGACACCACTTGTCGCGCCACGGCATCGGCCTCGGTCGGTGACGCGGCGATAGACGCAGCGCGGGCGGCCGCCTGGGCGGTGTTGGTGACCTGAATACCTGCTGCGTGCATGCGACCGAGGTAGCCCAGAAACACCACGGCGACCAGACAGAAGACGAGCAGGAACATCATGTCGACGGGTGTCACAACGCCCGATTCGTCACGCCAGTTCGAGGACGCGCGCGAACTCACTTCATCGCTCCTTCGGCGCCGATTCGGTGACCGAGGCCCGCATCCCTGCCCCGTCACCCAGCACACCCGGGGTACGCCCCGTGACCGTCACAGTGATCAACGGCCCATCGACACACGTGACGCGGACGCCGTCGGCCCACGATCCGGCCGTGCGCACGATCAGCGCCGTGGCAGCGGCGACACCCTCGTCGCACGAACCGTCGAAGGCCGCGGCGACCCGGGCGCCCTCGGCCGCCGCTTCGTCGTACACGTTGCGGGCATGCCAGTACGCGACCGACTCGAAGATCAACAACAGCACGAGGATCATCGCCATCATGCCGAAGAGCATCTCGATCGACACGTCGACCGAACCTCGATCGCGCGTCGACTCACGCTGTTGCCCGCGCACGGCCGTACGTCGGCTGCTCATGTCACGGAGTGGGAGCCACGGGGTCGGGCACACTCGACTTCGCCGAGTTGAACACGCTGATGAAGAACGCCGTCGCAGCAACAGCCACGGCGATGCCGACCGCGAGCCAGATCATCTTGGTCACCGCCTCGTCGATGCCGTCGTCGTCGTCTCGACGGTCCCACGACTCGCGAAGTCGCAGCGCCATCTCACCACTGGTCACCTGGAGCCAAATGGCCACAGGTAGCAAGAGCTCGTTCATTGTTGGTGTGCCTTTCTGTAATGCCCGCGCAGTGCGGATAGAGAGATGCGGATAGAGAGATGCGGTTGGAGAGTTGTCGGTGCCAGTCATCCGCCGAAGGCCTCGGTGACTCGTAGCGCCAGCGGATAGGCAAGAAACACCACGGTCGCCACGACGAAACCGATGGTGGGTCCCGAGAGGTTGGCGTTGGCGCGATCGGCCTCGCGTTCCAGTCCGTCGAGCGCGGCGGCACGCATGGAGGCGGCAAGGCTGGCCACGCTCTCGCTGATCGACACTCCCTGCAGTCCCTGTCGTTCGATCGAACTGCCGAACTCGCTCAGCTCGCGAATGCCAAGCTCGCGGCCGAGTGCGTCGAGCGCCTCCCACAGCGCGATGCCGCGTTGGTTCGCTGAGGCGAGGTCGTGGCGAATCATCTC
>JAYTNH010000110.1:0-3485 GCA_043748395.1 Ilumatobacteraceae bacterium
CCGGCAGGGTGCTCACCTCGCTGCCTGTGGGTGAGCGAGTAGGCATCGCGTTCAGCGGTGGGCTCGACACATCTGCAGCAGTGGCGTGGATGCGCGAGAAGGGTGCAACCCCGTACGCCTACACCGCCGATCTCGGCCAGCCCGACGAGCCCGATCTGGCCGGTGTTCCCGATCGCGCGAGACAGTACGGGGCAGCCGAGGCCCGTCTGGTCGATTGCCGTACCGAACTGGTACACGAGGGACTCGTCGCGCTGCAGTGTGGCGCGTTCCACATCACCACCGCCGGCAAGACCTACTTCAACACCACGCCACTCGGCCGGGCCGTCACCGGCACGCTGTTGGTGCAGGCCATGCAAGCAGACGGGGTCGACATCTGGGGCGATGGCAGCACCTACAAGGGCAACGACATCGAGCGCTTCTACCGCTACGGCCTGTTGGTCAACCCCAACCTGCGCATCTACAAGCCGTGGCTCGACGCCGACTTCGTGAACGAACTGGGCGGCCGCGCCGAGATGAGCCAGTTCCTCATCGACCGCAACCTGCCGTACCGGTCGAGCAAAGAGAAGGCCTACAGCACCGACTCCAACATCTGGGGCGCAACCCACGAGGCGAAGTCACTCGAGGAGCTCAGCGTCGGCCTCGACATCGTCGATCCCATCATGGGCGTAGCCCACTACCGCGACGACGCGCCCATCGCCCCCGAAGTGGTTGCCATCCGCTTCCACGAGGGTTGGCCGGTGGCGATCAACGGCGCCGAGTTCGAATCGCAGATCGATCTCGCCCACGAAGCCAACGCCATCGGTGGCCGCCATGGCCTGGGCATGAGCGACCAGATCGAGAACCGCATCATCGAGGCCAAGAGCCGCGGCATCTACGAGAGCCCCGGCATGGCCCTGCTGTTCATCGCCTACGAACGTTTGGTGAGCGGCATCCACAACGAGAACACCATCGAGAACTACCGCACGATGGGCCGCCGCCTCGGTCGGCTGTTGTACGAGGGCCGCTGGTTCGACCCACAAAGCCTCATGCTGCGCGAGCCGTTGTTGCGCTGGGTCGGTTCGGCCATCACTGGCGAGGTCACTGTGCGCTTGCGACGCGGCGACGATTACACCATCCTCGACACCACCGGGCCGCACCTCACCTATGCGCCCGAGCGGCTGAGCATGGAACGCGTGCACGACCAGGCGTTCGGTCCTCTCGACCGCATCGGTCAGCTCACCATGCGCAACCTCGACATCGACGACAGCCGCGCCAAGCTCGACGTGTACCGCCAGGCCGGAACCCTTGGCGCCGGTGGCCTGCTCGCCCTCGAAGGCGGCACCGCCGACTGACCTCACCGACGCTGGCAGCGAATCTCAACGCCTGGTTGAGTGGCGGCGCCAGCGTGGCTCGTCAGGAGCGCAGGCGGGTGAGCAGCGCCGCCATCAACTGGGCGCGCTGCACCATGGTGTCGACCTGCACGAACTCGTGATCGGCGTGGGCTCCGCCACCAACACCACCAAGCCCGTCGAGCGTGGGCACCCCAACAGCAGCGGTGAAGTTGCCATCGCTGCCGCCGCCAACAGCCACGCCGTTGATCGAACCCATCCCGATGTCAGTCGCGGCCTGCACGGCCAGCGGCATGAGGGTGGCCGACGCCGACTCCGGCATGGGCGGACGATTGATGCCGCCGAGTACCTCGATGGTGGCCCCGGCGACCGATGTCGACAGTGAGTTCATCGCCGCCTCGACGCGTTCTTTCTCGCCGGGCATCTCGACGCGCACGTCGACCTTTATGCGCGTTGTAGCAGGCACCACGTTCTCGGCCGTCCCTGCTGAAGCCATGGTGGGCGTCACGGTGGTGCCGGTGGTGGTATTGCCGAACGTGGTAATGCGCCCGATCAATTCGGCCGCGGCAACCAACGAGTTGATGCCCTTCTCGGGTTCGAGTCCGGCGTGCGCCGCACGACCGTGAACAATCAGTTCGAACGTACCGACGCCCTTCCGTGCGGTCTTGAGCGCGCCGCCCTCGGCAGCAGGCTCAGCCACCAGCACCGCCCCGCACGCGAGCGCGCGTTGCTCGATCAGATCTCGTGACGAGCCAGAGCCCACTTCCTCGTCGGAGGTGATGAGGATTTCGATACCGCTGCGATCGGCGAGCGAGGCTACGGCGTGCAGTACTTGCACGATGCCCGACTTCATGTCGAACACGCCAGGACCGGTTGCCCGACCGTGGGCGATGGCGAAGGGTCGAGCGGCAACAGTGCCAATGGGAAACACGGTGTCGTGGTGTCCCACGATGAGCACCCGGGGCTCACCTTCGCCCGACCAGTGAACGTGAGGGCCGACCGGGCCCGACACGATCGTGGGCCGTGAGCCGAGCCTGGACGCCATGAGGTCGGCGAGTACCTTGGCCGATTGCTCGAGCAGTGCAATCTCGAGCGACGGCGACTCGGTGTTCACCAACTCCTCTAGGTCGGCGAGCATCGCGTCGAGATCGATCATCGTCCCATTCTGCCTGTACCGACGCTCCATGCGAGACTCGACGGATGCGGATCTCCAGACTTCTCGCCCCCATCGTTGCGCTCGGCCTCATTGCGGTCGCGTGCAGCGACTCATCGTCGAGCTCCGACACCAACCCAGATTCAGCGTCCACGTCCACCGAAGCGCCTGCGCCAACTTCCACTTCAGCGCCCACCACTTCTGCCGACTTCACGGTGCAGCCGGGTACCGAACAAGTAGCCGTGCTCGATGCTGTAGCCGGTCACGAGCTGGTACTCCTCGCTGCCGACCGCACATTCGTCGCCGGCGGTGTAGTCGACGAGCAGGGTTCGTTCCTGTTCCGCAACGTCCCATCGGGCGATGGCTACATCGTGCTCGACGGCACGGCGGCCGCCGACCCGGTCACGGTTGCTGGCCCCGACGACGTTCCTCCCGCATCGCTGTACACCGACGACCAAGCGGCGCTTCCGGCGGGTGGGTTTGGTTACATCACCACCCGTGACGGCACCACGTTGAGCGCCAACGTACTGCTTCCCGGTCCCGCCGATGGCGGCCCGTACCCCACCGTGGTCGAGTACAGCGGGTACCAGCCCAGCGACCCCGACAGCGCCGACCTGGCTGCCGTGTACACCGCGCTGGGTTTCGCCTATGTGGGTGTCAACATGCGCGGCACGGGCTGCAGCGGCGGTTCGTTCCGCTTCTTCGAGCTTGCCCAGAGCCTCGACGGGTACGACGTCATCGAGGCCGTGGCTGCTCAACCGTGGGTGATGGATCACCAGGTAGGCATGGTGGGCATCTCGTATCCAGGAATTAGCCAGCTGTTCGTCGCCGCAACCAACCCACCGAGCCTCGAAGCCATCACACCGCTCTCGGTGCTCGCCGACAGCTACGCCAGCACGCTGTACCCGGGCGGCATCCTGAACACCGGCTTTGCCGTTGCGTGGACACAGGACCGCGTCGACCAGAGCAGGCCCTACGGCCAGGCGTGGAGCAAAGACCGCGCC
>JAYTNH010000111.1:0-7499 GCA_043748395.1 Ilumatobacteraceae bacterium
GCTTCGTTTTTCGCGGCCGCCGCGCTCGTCGCGTCGGTCTCAGGTTCGTTCCGCGCCGATCGTCCGGAAACAGCGCAACCCTCGAACTGGCGTGACGAGTTGAACGAGGGTGTGCGTTGGCTGTGGGCGCATGACCTGCTGCGTCCGATGGCGATCTGCCTCGGCCTGATGAACATGGCGTCGATGGTGAGCGGCGCGACGTTCGTGCTGTTCGCGCAGGAGGTGCTCGACATCGGCCCGGTGCTCTTCGCCGTGGTCGGCATGGGTGGGGCAGTGGGTGCCATCGTGGGGGGCACCGTGGCATCGGCCGCATCGCGCCGGTTCGGCAGCGGCACGTGCCTGGCCATCACGTTGGCCTCATCTGCGGTGCTCGGGTTCGTGATCGCGGTGAACTCGTGGTGGACGGTGGCGTTCGTGGTGTTCGGGCTCGAGACGTTGGTCGGGACGCTGTGGAACGTGATCACGGTCAGTCTGCGCCAAACCATCATCCCGTCGTACCTGTTGGGACGTGTCAACAGCGTCTACCGGTTCTTTGCCTGGGGCATGATGCCCCTTGGTGCAGCCCTCGGCGGCATCGTCGTGGTGGTCGTCGACTCGTTCGCGAGTCGCGAGCTTGCGTTGCGGGCAACCTGGATCGTGCACGCGGCGATCTATGTGGCGCTGTTCATCGTGGCCAGATCGAAGCTCACCACCGCCAAGATCGAAGCGGCCCGAGCCGCGGCGATACCGTAGGGCCGTGTCGCTACCCCTGTGCGTACTCGGTGACTTCGCCTGGGACGTCCTCATCCGCACCAACACCGAACTGCTCAAGGGCGGCGACACGTTCGGTGAGGTGATGCTCACCCCCGGAGGCAGTGCTGCGAATGTGGCTGTGTGGGCCAGTCGCTGTGGCACCCCTACCCACTTCATCGGCAAGATCGGTCGCGATCGGTTCGGTCAGCTCGCCCAGGAAGACCTTGCCCACGAGGGCGTCACCGCCCATCTGGTCGAGACCGAGGCCCACCTCACCGGTTCGGTGGCAGTCTTCGTCGACCACACCGGTGAGCGGTCGATGGTGTCCGGCCACGGTGCCGACTTCTGGCTGCTGCCGTCCGAGGTTCCCAAAGAGATCGTACGCGAGTCGCAGCATCTGCACCTCACCGCTTGGTCGTTCTTCACCGATCCGCCGCGGTCAGCGGCGCGAACCGCCGCGCTTGCTGCGCAGGGGGCAGGTGCCACCTTGTCGTTCGATCCTGGCTCGTTCCAGATGATCCAGGAGATGGGCGTCGAGCACTTCCTGGCCGTCACACGCGACCTGGGCATCGACATCATCCTGCCCAACTTCGAAGAGGGTGGCGTGCTCACCGGCCTCGACGAACCCGCTGCCATCGCGCACCGCCTCAGCGAGCTCTACGGCGGAGCACTGGTGATGCTCAAGCTCGACTCCGAGGGCGCCTTCGTCTTCCACGACGGCAACACCGCCCACATCCCTCCCGCTACCAACAACCTGCTCGACGCCACCGGAGCCGGTGACTCGTTCGCAGGGGCGTTCTTGTCGCACTACCTCGCCAGCCACGACGCCGTGTTGGCGGCCACGTTCGCCACCACCGTGTCGGCATGGGTCATCGAGCATCTCGGCGCACGGCCGGCTCCCGACGCCCGGCTCGAGTCGCTGCTCAGTCAACATCGCGGCTCGATCAGGAGATGACAACATGAGACTTCACGTCACTCGCTTGGGTTCGGGGCAGCCGATCGTGTTCCTGCACGGCATGGGTTCATCGTCGGCCACCTGGTTGGCGGTCATGAACGTGCTCGCCGACCGCTATGAGGTGCTTGCGGTCGACCTGCTCGGTCACGGGTCGTCGCCGGTTCCCGATGACCCCGCCCAGTACACCCGCGATGGCGCACTCACCGATCTCGACGAGTTGCTGGCGACGCTGCACGGTCGTGCGGTGCTGGTGGGCCACTCCCTCGGTGGCTACCTCGCCTTGGCGCACGCTGCCACCCGGCCGATGGCCGTACGCGGTGTCGTGGTACTCAACACCGGCCCGGGGTTTCGCGATCCCGACAAGCGCGAGGGCTGGAACGAACGCTCGCGACGCAATGCCCATCGATTCGGCGTTCCCGTGCAGGCTGCCGAGCTGAACCTGCAGCACGACTCGGTGGTGATGGATCGTCTGGCCGAGACGCACACGCCCACGTTGGTGCTGGCGGGCGATCTCGACCGACCCGAATACACGTCAGCCGGTCAGTATCTCGAACGCAAGATGCCGTCGGCCCAGCTTCACGTAGTGGCGGGCGGTGAGCATTCGATGCACGAGGCAACGCATGCCGAACAGGTTGCGGCCTTGGTGGATCAGTTTGTTCGGCAGTTACCTGCCGACGGGACGACTCAGACGGGCTGAGTGTCGGGCCGGCGCCGGCGTGTGCGGGCGACGATGACGAACGCACCACCCAGGGCGGCGAGCGTGCCACCGATGTACAGCGCCGAAGACGGATCGCTACCCGTCTCGGGGATGAGCGGCGGCGTGGTGGGCGGCTGTACTTCGGGAGGAATAGTGGCGCACGGCGGGTAGCTGGCGCGTGGTTCTTGCCCGACAGGCGTGCAATCGGCGGGGTTGGCGTGCGCAGCACCGCCCATGGCGATGGTGGCGGTAGCAATTGCGGTGATGAGTAGTTTCTTCATGGAACGTGACCTCTCGCGAATCGAACCGCTGATGCGGAGCCTCGGCCACGAGAATGACACCAGTCACGCAGCGCGTGCGGTAGGCACCCTCTCGGCAAGAGCCATGGTATCGAAGATCGGGGGTGAGCGAAAGGGACTTGACCCAGTCTTGACGAACGGCAGAGATTTCATCGCCGGGTTCGGTGGCCAACGTCGACCTGGTCGGGCTTGGTAGCGTCCTGCTGTGAGTCGAGCCAGTGACGCCGCGCGCCGCGTGGTCGATATCGTCGTCGCCGTCGTCGGATTGATCGTCTCGCTGCCGGTTGTCATCGTGGCCGCCATCGCGATTCGGTCCTCCATGGGGCCTGGAGTTCTGTATCGGCAGCAGCGGCTCGGACTCGGAGGGCACCCGTTCGATGTGCTCAAGCTACGCACCATGCGCGCGCCCGCTCTCGGTCAGGACGGGGTGCAGTTCGATGCGCAACGAGTCACCCGCCTCGGACTCTGGCTGCGCGCCACGAGCATCGACGAGCTCCCGTCGTTGGTCAACCTGTTGTCCGGGCAACTCACCCTCGTTGGCCCCCGTCCGTTGCCGGTCCACTACTTTCCGCGGTTTATCGGCGACGAATATCAACGCTTCGAGGTCAAGCCAGGCATCACGGGGCTCGCTCAGGTGAACGGCCGCAACGAACTCGATTGGCCGGCCAAGCTCGCCTTCGACGTCCAGTACGTGCGCACGCGCAGCCTGCTGGGCGACCTGGGCATCTTGGTGCGTACTGTTCCGGCCGTGCTCGGCCGCAGTGGTGTCAGCCACCCCGACGCCGTCACCATGCACGAATTGCCCCCGAACAGGGCCTGACGCGCAGGTTCAGCGCCAGGCGGTGATGTGAGTGCCGGTGATCAAGCTCCGCCGCTTGAGGGTGCCGTCGAAGTTCACCACCCGGTCACCACCCGAAGTGATCTCGATGCGCAGGTGATCGTCGATGGGCAGTGGTTGCGGTCGGTAGGCGAGCGCGTAGCCGCCCACATCGATGCGCCCGGTGAGGCGGAGCGTGACGGTGCGTGACTCGCCAGGTGGCAGCACGATGAAGGCGGTATAGACGTTGTATCCGAGTTCGGTGTTGTAGCCGTACACGGGCGTGGGACTGGCCGTACTGCCTGCCACCTCGAATGTGCGCCCGACTGCAACCAGCGGGGTGTAGATGCTGAGCATCGAGTTGCTCGAACCCTGTGGCAGGCCGTACAGGTTGCCGGTGACGTAGTCGTCGTAGCCGGTGGCGGGGGCGTTGTTGGTGAGCACGACGTGCAGTTCGGCATCGACGATGCCGGTCGATGGGTCGTACTTGGCGATGTAGCTGATGTCGCGTTGCAGGAAGCTGTCGATCTTGTTGCCGCTGCCGTTGTTGGTGACGACGGCCAGACCGTCGGTGCCCAGCTCGGTGCCCGTGGGCGAGCGCAACACGGGCAACGCTGCTTCCATGCCCACGAGGCGGAACACGTCCTCCTCCTCGGGGCGACTGGCCCAGCCGCTGATGTGACCCTCGACCGCTGCAGCCCCCAGCAGGCCGGCCAGCTTTTGAGGAGGAGGCAGGGTGGTGGAGAGGACTGCTTTGATGGTCTCTTCGGTCGCTGCTGCCAGCAGCGTCTCGCGGTCGTTCTCGGCGAGGTCGTATTGGCCCAACGTCAGGAAATCCTTGGCGTTGTCGGCTGACAGTGTCGTGTCGAGCCCAGGCAGCTCGATGGGGCCGGTGACGCTCAACAGCGACGCGATGCCGGCCGGGTCGACGATGAAGATGCCGTCGAGCGTTCTGCCGGTCGACCTCAGGTAGAGCTCGGCCATTGCCGTGCCAACCGTCGGCATGTCGGGCGACATCGTGACATTGCTCCAGAACTTGTCGCGCGGACCGCCGTCGGCCTCTACCGCACCGTATGGTCCGTAGCGATCGAGGAACTCCGCCGGCATGTCGAGCGGCTCTCGGGACGAGGCGCGGAGGCCGGTGATGAGGTCGTTCGTTCGCCCGTTCTGCGACACCTCGATCAAACCGTTGGTGATGGTGATCTCGGTCCAGTTGCCCATCAGGCCGCTCAAGCCCCGAGATTCTGCGGGGTTGGTGAACGCGAACAGATAGCGCCTGGTGCCGTCGGCGCCGAGCATCGCCGGACCGTAGCGAGCGGTGGCGGCGGACGCCGCCGACTGCACCACCACCTTGTCGGCCTTGACAGCGGCGTCGTCGAGCCGGCGTTGGATGGGAGCCGCGAGCCAGGGCGATCGGATGTCGATGATCGCCGTCTGTAGGTCGACGACGGTGGCGTTGAGGGCTGCGAGCGGTTCGGCGAGCCGGGCGAGTGCGTCGAGGTCGACCTTGCCGTTGACGATGGTGAGCGCCTCGAGGTCGACGTTGTCGAGCGTCTTGGCAGCGGCATCGGCTGCCTGAGCGCCGCGGATGAGCAGTGCATCGAGGCCCCGTCGGTTCTGCGCCGCGATCGGGACGAAGCGTGCCGCCTGCGACCACGGCTTGTCGAGTTGTTCGCTCGCGGCGCGTAGATCGGCGGCAGCAGCTCGAAGTACGTCGGCGGCCTCGGGCACATCGCCACGTTCCACCAGTTCGAGCCCGTTGAGCAGCCGCGAGTATCCGTCGTTGCCAGGCGAACGCGCTTGCATCGCCGCGTAGACGAGCCCGCCGGTGGACAGCGCCGCGAGTGCCCCGACTGCGATCGCTGCGCGCAGCACCCACTTCCGTGTTCGCTTCGAACGACCGGAGAGCCCGACGATGATCAACCAAGTGGTGATCGTGGCCGTGGCCAACGCTGACGCGAGAAAGAACGGGTGCCACTCGATGCGCAGCAGGACGTTGACGAGCACCGCTGCGACTCCGGTACGGATATGAGTCGCGAACGGAGGTCGACGAGTGAGCCATGCGGACGCCCCGATGCACCCCCACGCGGCGATCACCAACACGATGGCGTCGGGCGCCGTCAACAGGGCGGTGGCGGCACTCGCGGCCAGCAGCGCCCACCACGGGCCGGTCGTCGCGGCCCAGGCGACGAAGGCGCCGAATGAGAAGCAGATGAGAGCGTCGGGGAGTCGCGATCCGGTGGGTTCGGCACCCGACAACATGGCGACGAGTCCCGCGAGCACCACGATGGCTGCGGTGAGCCACCCGCTGTGTTCGCGCTGGATGCGAGCCAGCCACGAGTCGCTCGGCGTCGATGGGCTTGGTGGATCGTCAACGAGGTCCATGAGTGCTCAGTCTGACCGATGGGCTTGGTCGAACGCGGGACAAGCTGCTGCTCGGAGTCGCCCGAGTATGGTCGAGTTGTGCCGGTGCGCGTGCTGTGGGTGATCAAGGGCCTGGGTCCGGGCGGAGCCGAGCACCTGCTGACCGCTGCGGCTCGGGCGCATCATCGCGACCAGTTCGCGATCGACTGCGCGTACGTGCTGCCGTGGAAGGATCACCTTGCAGGAGATCTTGAAGCTGCAGGGGTGCGCACCCATTGCCTGAGCGTACGGCGGCGCGACCGGCGCTGGCCGCCCAGGCTGTGGAGGCTGGTGCGGTCGGGCGACTACGGCGTGGTGCACGTCCATTCGCCACTCCCCGGCTCGGTTGCGCGTCTGGCAGCTCGCTGCATGCGCTCCACACGGCGGCCGTTGCTGGTCAGCACCGAACACAACCGGTGGGCGACACACCGGTTGCCCACCCGCTTGATCAATCGGCTGACCGGTCGATGGGACGACGAGGCGATTGCGGTGACCGATGAAGTTCGCTTCTCGATGCGCGGGCGCGCGGCGCGGCGGGTGCGCACGCTTCGGCACGGCATCGACATGGCAGCGGCAGCCGCGGTGGCCGCCGATCTCGAAGGTCGCGCCGCGACGCGCGCCGCTCTTGGCCTGCACGGCGTTGTTGTGGGCACGGTTGCCAACTTCCGTCCGCAGAAGGACTATCCGAACCTGCTCGGGGCCGCACGACTGCTGGCCGACCGCAACATCCCGGTGCAGTTCGTCGCAGTGGGGCAAGGGCCACTCGATGCCGAGATCCGCCGGACGTGCTCCGAGATGGGCCTCGACGAGGTTGTGACGTTCACCGGCTTTCGGTCGGACGCTGTGCAGGTGATGGCGGCCTGCGATGTGTTCGTGCTCGCATCGAAGTGGGAGGGCCTGCCCGTCGCGGTGATGGAGGCGATCGGGCTCGGCCTGCCGTTGGTGGCTACCGCCGTTGGGGGCCTTGCCGAAGAGTTTCGTGACGGCGTCGACGCACTCCTGGTGCCTCCGGGCGACAGCGCGGCACTGGCCGACGCATTGGAGCGAGTCGCCACCGATCCGGTGCTGCGCGCCACATTGGGTCACGCCGCATCCGCTCGGGCGTTGGACTTCGACGTCAGTCGCACCGTCGCCGACCTCGAGTCGGTGTACAGCAGGGCGACGGCACCCGCCGACTCGCTGACATCAACTGAGAGCCACTCCAAGGATTCGGCCGGACGGGCCGCGCCGGCCCATCGCGCACGCACCGAGGTCGAGGTGCGAACCGCTGTTGCAGACGATCGCGAAGCAGTACTCGAACTGCTGCGGGCCTCATTGGGCGGAGACGACGACGAGCGTTATGCGGCGCTTTTTGCCTGGAAGCACGACGAGAACCCGTTCGGTCCGTCGCCGATGTGGGTGGCCGTCGACGACGGTCGCATTGTCTCGTTCAGGGCGTTCATGCGTTGGGAGTTCGAACGCGGGGGACGGGTGTTGCGAGCGGTTCGCGCGGTCGACACCGCTACCCATCCCGACTATCAGGGTCGTGGACTGTTCACACAACTCACCCGGCATGGGCTGGCCGCAATGAAGGAAGATGGCGTCGATTTCGTCTTC
>JAYTNH010000112.1:0-5214 GCA_043748395.1 Ilumatobacteraceae bacterium
GCCACGAAGCCCGACGCGGCGACGCCAGACCTGTTGACGAAACCTTGTGTGAGCGGATCGACCATCGACCGCGCCGCAATCACCGCGACTACCACCACCAACGCCGAAGCGGGTAGCAGTCGACGCGCGCGCCGCGCCCAGAACCGTGGCAGCGACACCGAGCCTGTACGCGCCACCTCGTTGATCATCAACCGAGTGATCAGGTACCCGGACAGCACGAAGAAGACGTCGACGCCGATGTACCCACCGGCGAACGGGCCGAGGTCGGCGTGATAGAGCAGCACCGCGACGACGGCAATCGCGCGCAGTCCCTCGATCTCTGGCCGGAACTCAGTGCCTGACTGGGCGGGGGCCGTCGGGGCCTGCGGGGGGTCACGTTGCACAGCCGGAACGGGCGGCGCAGGGGTCGGCGGCACACGCCGGACCCGTGACCCCACGAGTGGATCACCAATGATTGCGCCCGCTTGTCGACCCATCTACCTCTCCGCCGAGAGGCTACCCAAGTTGGCAGGTCCCAGGGACTTTCGGCCCTGTCGTCCGATGCAATCCCGCACCATATTGAGACCACTGGCTCTCATTTACTGGAGGATCCCATGGAGCAATCCAACCCCAACCAACCGCGTCGCGGCACCGAGACCGGCTGGTGGGTCTTCACATTCGTGATCAGCATGGTTGCACTGCTGTTCGGCATCATCGCCGTCGTGGCATCGAACAACGACAGCACATCCACGTCAGCTGGGGCCTCGAACGCTGCCGCGTCGAATGCCAAGACCGAGTACGACGTCTCGCTCGCCGACTTGTCGGTCACACCGTCGAGCATCGAAGTGCCCGCTGGAGAGCAGATCACGTTGCACGTGACAAACAACGGCGCCATCCCCCACGACCTCAAAGTTCAGGGCACCACCGGAACCGCGATGCTCGACCCGGGCACGTCCGAGACCATCGTGGTCGGCCCGTTCACCGAGACCACCCAGGCGTGGTGCACTGTTCCCGGTCACAAGGCCGCCGGCATGCTGATGGACATCAAGGTGGCCGGCGCTGCGATCGACCCCTCGACAGCCCCCCCAGCGGCTGATACCGAAACCGCGTTTGCCAAGGTCGACCCCGCCGCGGCGCCGTCGGCCGACTGGGTACCACGCGACTCGCGACTTCCTGCTGCCCCTTCGGGCACGTTGCACGAGATCAACTTCGACGCCACCGAGAAGCTGATGGAAGTCGCCCCAGGTGTCACCCAGATGATGTGGACCTTCAACGACACCGTTCCCGGGCCTACCCTGCGCGGCAAGGTTGGCGACACATTCCGGATCACCCTGACCAACAAGGGCGCCCTGGGACACTCGATCGACTTCCACGCCAGCAAGGTCGCTTGGGACGACGAGATGCGCACCATCCAGCCCGGCGAGTCGCTGGTGTACGAGTTCACTGCGCAGGCGTCTGGCATATGGATGTACCACTGCGGCACCGCCCCCACGCTGCACCACATCGGTAACGGCATGTATGGCGCCGTCGTGATCGACCCGCCCGACCTCACCACGGTCGAGGAGGAGTTCCTCTTCGTGCAGAGCGAGATGTACTACGGACCGCAGGGCGAGCCAGGCGACCTCACCAAGATGCTGAACGACCAGTGGGATGCCGTGGTGTTCAACGGTTACCACTCGCAGTACAAGCACTCGCCGATCCGCGTCGAGGCAGGCAAGACCTATCGCGCATGGGTGATCGACGACGGCCCCAACGAGAACTCGTCGTGGCACATCGTCGGCACTCAATTCACGACCGTGTACAAGGAGGGGGCGTACCTGTTGCGGCCCGACGACAACTTCGGTGCGGCGCAGGTGATCGACCTACAACCTGCACAAGGTGGCTTCGTCGAGTTCAGCTTCGACGAGGACGGGCTGTACCCCTTTGTCACCCACAAGTTCTCGAACCCCGGCAAGGGAGCACTCGGGTTCTTTGCGGTCGGCGATGTCGATACCAGTGCCCTCGGCACTCACTGAGCGACCACACTCGTTGAAAGCTGCTGACTGAGGTGGAGCGCCCCGTCGAACCCCACGACGGTGCGCTCCGCCGCGCCAGCGCCCTGGGGTACCCGACGCGTATCGAGATACTTCGGCTGGTACGCGCAGTAGACCGACCACTGACCGCCGACGACGTCGCGGTGATGGTCGGTATCCATCGCACGGCGGCAGGACGACACCTCGCGACACTGTGCAACGCGGCGTTGACGTCGGTGATCAAGATCTCATCACCGGGTCGGGGACGGCCACGGTTGGGGTACATCGCGCGTACCCCTGCGGTCTCGACCGACCACTCGTATCGGCACCTGGCCGCGATGCTCGCCGAGGCAGTGCGAACCGGCCAGTCGGCCCGCGCAACCGGTCGTGCTGTGGGGGCGCGCGCCGCGCCAAGCACTGACGACCCCATCCAGGCGTTGGTCAACGAAGCCGGCCGTCTCGGATTCGAGCCGGTAGCCCGATCGGGCAAAGGAGGTACAACTCAGATCGTGTTGCAGGCTTGCCCCTTCGCCGAGCTCGCCGACCTCGATCCCGACACCGTGTGCAGCCTGCACCTCGGGCTCGCAGAAGGACTCGCCGAGCGAGTGGGCGGAGTCGAGATCGAGGGTTTGCGTTCGGCCGACCCACATCGGGGCGGGTGCACGCTCACCGTGCGCGCAGCGCAGTGACTGACGCCACGCTCCGCTACGCGTCGATGTCATGGCAAGCTGAGAGGGTGGCAGACGATCGTGACCGCTGGGCGACAAGCGTCGTCCTCGGCGACGGCGAGGCGGCATATCTGCGAGCCATGACAACCGCCGACGCGCCTGCATTGCTGGCGTTTCATGAACGTCAACCCAGCGAAAACCTCTACCGCCGCTTCTTTTCTCCCAAGCCCACGCTCACGCCCACCGAACTTGTCCACTTCACCGATATCGACTTCAACGATCGGGTCGCACTCGTGCTCGAATTGCACGGTGAATTCGTGGCGTGGGCGAGCTACGAACGCTGGGCCGGCCGCAGCGACGCCGATGTTGCATTCATGGTCGACGAACAGCACCAAGCCAAGGGCATCGCCACGCTCATGCTCGAACACCTCGCCGCGATCGCGCGCTTCAACGGCATCGAGCGGTTCACCGCCGAGGTACTCAGCGACAATCGCAACATGCTGCGCGTGTTTGCGCGCGCCGGATGGCCGGTCGAACGACACTTCGACAGCGGCATCGCCGAAATCCTGTTTCCGCTCACCGACACCGAGCAGTTCATCGATTCCGTCGAACAGCGCGAGCACCGCGCCGACGTCTCGGCAACCACCCGGCTGCTACTGCCGCGGTCGATCGCCGTCATAGGCGCATCCGACACGCCACGCACCGTTGGCCACGAGTTGTGGCACAACACCGTCAACTCATTCCGTGGCGCTGTCTATGCGGTGAATCCGAACCACTCGTCGATCGGCGGACAGCCCGCATTCGACAGCCTTGCCGACATCACCGACGACGTCTCGCTGGCCCTCATCGCCGTGCCCGCCGCACAGCTCGAGGCCACCATCGAGCAATGCATCGCCAAGCAGGTTCGCGGCGCAGTGATCTACACCGCCGTCGATGGCACGGGCATCGACATGGTCGCCGTGGTGGCACATGCCCGTCGCAATGGTTTGCGCCTCGTCGGCCCTGCCAGCATGGGCATCGCGTCGCCCCGACCCTCCAGCAGCATCGAAGCCTCCCTCACGCGGGTTCCGCTTCCGGTGGGCGGCCTGGCGATCTCGTTGCAGTCGGGCTCACTCGGCGCTTCGGTGCTGCAATTGGCCGGCCAACTGTCGGTTGGCATCTCATGGTTCGTCTCACTCGGCGACAAATGCGACGTGTCCGGCAACGACCTGCTGCAGTTCTGGGAGGACGACGACGACACCACCGTCATCGCTCTCTACACCGAATCGTTCGGAAACCCGCGCAAGTTCGCGAGGCTGGCTCGGCGGGTGGGCAGGCGCAAGCCGATCGTGGCAGTGCGTACCGGAGCGGCGGCAATCGGCACCGCCGGAGCGGCGCTGTACCAGCAAGCAGGAGTCGTCGAGGTGCCTACGGTGCTCGCCATGCTCGACACGGCGCGCGTGCTCGCTACACAGCCGGTGCCGAAGGGTCCCCGGGTCGCGATCCTCACCAACTCGCGGAGCCCCGGCGTGCTCGCGACAGCCGCTGTCGAGTCGGCAGGATTGAGAGCTGTCGACCCACCAGAGCCGCTCGATTGGCGTAGCACCACCAGCGACTACGCCAGTGCCATCGCCGCAGCACTGGCGGCCGACAGCGTCGACGCCGTGCTTGTGATTCATGCCCCGCCGATTGCCGCAGCACCCGCTCCGCTCGACGAGATCCACCGCGCTGCAAACGGCGCCAGCAAGCCGGTGCTCGCAGTGTTGCTCGGCCGCAGCGCTGGCCCGGTGCTGCCAATGTCACCGGTTCCGGCGTTCAGCTTCCCCGAGCCGGCCGCGGATGTGCTGGGCCGGATGTACGCCTACGGGCACTGGCTCAGCACCGAAGCCGAAGCGCCCGACGAGGTGCTGTGTGACCTCGACGTCGAGGCGGCGGCTCGCCTGCTCGCTGCCTGGGCCGACACCGGGCTCGACACCTTGACCCTCACTCAGTCACAACAGCTGCTGGCGGCCTACGCGGTGCCGACACCCGTCGCCGAGCAGGTCGACGGCAATGCCAAGGCAGTCGCCAAGGTCGCCGAGCGTGTGGGCTACCCCGTCGCTGTGAAGGCAGCCACGCGTCGCGTTGGACGCTCCGCCCAGGCCGGAGTCGCCCTCGACCTCACCGATCGCGCTGCTGTAATCGAGGTGGTCGGTGTGATGCGCGAGGCGCTGGGCGACGACGCGCAGGTCATCACGGTGCAACGCATGGCTCCGCCAGGGCTCGATGTGCGCATCGAGTGCACCGCCGACGCCCGACTCGGGCCCGTGGTCACGGTCGGCCCCGGCAGCCTGCAATCAGGCCACGGCACCACTGGGGCGAGCCGGCTCGCGCCGGTGACGGCAGCGGGAGCGACAATGCTGCTTGAGCAATCGGGTATCGCCGACGCGCTCGGGGCGGCCAACCTTCCCACAGCGGCCCTGGTCGACGTCATCCGAAGGGTCGCGCAGTTGGCGTTCGATCATCCGCACATCGCCACGCTCACGGTCGACCCGGTCATTGTCGCCAGCACGGGCTGTCATGTCACCGACGTGGGG
>JAYTNH010000113.1:0-4772 GCA_043748395.1 Ilumatobacteraceae bacterium
CGGCGGTGCCATCGATGGCAGCCGGATTGAGCTTGGCGTCGACTGCAGCCTGGCGAGCCATCTCGTGCGATAGGCCGACGACCGGGTCGACGTGCAGCATCACGATGGCATCAGGGTTGGTGGCAGCCACGGATTCGATCTCGATGCCGCCTTCGGCGCTGAGCATGAGCATGTGCTTCTTGGCAGCGCGATCGAGCGTGAACGCGGCGTAGTACTCCTCGCTGATGTCGCTGGCATGCTCGACCCACACGCGCTTGACGATGTGACCCTTGATGTCCATGCCGAGGATGTTGGCCGCATGCAGCCGGGTCTCGTCGGGGTTGGCGGCCAGCTTGATGCCGCCTGCCTTGCCGCGACCACCCACTTGCACCTGCGCCTTGACGACGACCGGATAGCCGGCCATCTCGGCAGCAGCTACTGCCTCGTCGACGGTGTACGCCACATCGCCGGGGCTCACCGGAATATCGAAGCGGGCAAAGTACTGCTTGCCCTGGTACTCGAACAGATCCATTGGCTAGTCCTCTCTCTGATCCAACTCGGCTTCCAGCCAATGGCTGATGCCCTTCAACGAACTTCCGGGCCCGAAGATGTGAGCCACGCCTTGCTCGTGCAACGCGCGGGCGTCGGCATCGGGGATGACTCCCCCACCGAACACCAGCACATCACCCAAATCACGCTGGCGCAGTTCGGCCATCACGCGAGGGAAAAGGGTGAGGTGCGCTCCGCTGAGCAGCGACAGCCCCACCGCGTCGACGTCTTCTTGCAGCGCGGTTTCGGCGATTTGCTCGGGCGTTTGATGCAGCCCGGTGTAGATGACCTCGAAGCCGTGATCGCGAAGTGCCCTGGTGATGGTCTTCGCGCCGCGGTCGTGGCCATCTAGACCTGGCTTTGCCACGACGACTCGGTAAGTGCGGTTCACGAAACCGAAACCCTACGCCTCCGACCCCGTCGCCCTGCAACCCGCCCGCGTGCGAACCGCCTCACTGACCAGGCACACTGGTGCCCGATGCCTCGCCGACCACAGCTGAAGTCGCCTCTTGCTCGCGCCGTCGTGCCCGTAATGGGTGGAATTGCCTTCTTTGCCCTGCTGTTCGTGGCCATGTGGGGCGTAGCGGCGCTCACATCACGCAATGGCGCGCAGACGAACGAAGTGCTCGCAGGGCGAACGTTTCAACCCGGCCGCGTGACCACATACGCGTCGATCGTGCAATCGGGCGGACCGATCATCTTCCCCGATCTGCTCGGCACCGACGGCGACAAGACCGTGGTGCTCGATCACACTGGCGACGACCCCGCACGTGGCTGGCGCCTCTATCTCGCTCACCCGGCCGACCGGCCGATCTCGTGCAAGGTCACCCAGGTGCGCTCGTCACGACAGTTCACCGACTGCGAGGGGCGCGTGGTAGAGGTCGAGCAGCTCGCTGCTCCACCTCCGGGCGTGGCCCCCGCCGTCAGCAACGACGGCGTGCTCAGCCTCGACTTGGTGCCAGACCGCGCCCAGCCCTAACCACCGGACAAGCGGGTGGGTTACACCAGTGCGGGAACGTTGGCGATGAGTCGTGCTGCGAACTCTTCGGCGTGTGCCTCGAGCTTGCCGCGATTGAGCGCCAGACCTCCGACAACGTCGGCACCGAGCCCGTTGACCGCGCTGGTGAGCCGCTGCAGCGTGGTGCCAGGGTTGAGCGCGAACGTGCAGAACACCGCTGCCCGCTTGCCCCGCATGGCCGGCAGTTGCGAGATGGCACCAAGGCCCCATGGCGACTGACCAATCACGAACAGACCGTGCACCCAGGTGCCCACCAACACGATGTCGGCTTGTTGCACCGATGCAAAGTCGGGTTGGCGCACGCGCGAGATGCCGGTGACCGACCAGCCCGCTTGCTGCACATTGGCACCTACCAGTTCGCCGGCGCGCCAGGTGTTACCGGTGAGACTCTCGATCAGAATCGCTGCCTTCATGATCCAGATTCAACCACGTCGGCCGACGCCGCCGACGCACCGACCGAATGTATGACGAGCTCGGCACGGAGCTTGCGCCCGTGGCGAACCTTGCGGGCCACGCCGACAACGGCGAGCACCAGGGTGAGCGCGATGATTGCGACGATGATGACGACCAGCTTCTTCGGCAGCGTTCGACTACCCACGAAGATGTAGATGTCGGGCACGATGAACGCTCCGAGCGACACGAGCGCCCAGCCTGCCGCCTTGCGGAAGTGGTCGTCGATGAAACGCAACACCATGCGCGGCGTGGTGAACGCGTCGACCGACGCCGAGCACAGGTCGATCACCAGATAGATCCAGGGGTTGAGTCCGTAGTCGCCAACAGCTGCCCACACGATGATTGCGCGGACGAGCGACCAGATGACCACAACGGCCGCCCACGTGAGGCTCAACCGGCGGCGCCGACGCAAGGTTGCGTCGCTGTGCACGGCTGGCTCTGACATGCAGCCATTCAACCAGGCCGATGCTTGGCGCGCCCGCCCTCAGATCTTCTTGAGTGGAGCCCAGGCCAGCGAGAGGTGCTTGGTGCCCACATCGCGAAAGCGGATGGTGGCCTCGGCCTTGTCGCCCTGCCCCCGAATCTCGATGATGACACCCTCACCGAACGAGGGGTGTTCGACATCGTCGCCAGTGCGTAGACCGAGCTCCTGCGAGTTGGACAATGCAGGCGGCGTGTTGCGCTGACCTGCCGCGATTGCCGCGTCGACCACGCGCTCGCGATGCCGCTCGGTGTCGGCGGCGCTCGCTTCAGAGGCACTCGCACGGCTGGGCCGGTAGGGGCCGGGCTGGTAGGGGCCGGGGCTCGACCATTCGTCGCGGCTGCGATAGCTCTGGCGACCATAAGTGTTGCGCCCGCCGATGGCACCCTTTTGCTCGACAAGTTCGGCGGGGATCTCGTCGAGGAATCGCGATGGCGGGTTGTAGTTGGTGGACCCGAACAGCTGGCGGCTCCAGGCGTGGCTCACGAACAGCCGCACCTGCGCCCGCGTGATGCCCACGTAGGCGAGGCGACGTTCCTCTTCGAGCTCGACCGGATCGGTGAGCGCACGGTTGTGCGGGAACACGCCTTCTTCCATGCCCACCAGGAAGACGGCCGGGTACTCGAGACCTTTGGCCCCATGCAACGTCATGAGCACCACCTTGTTGTCGTCGTCGAGGTCGTCGGTGTCGGCGACGAGAGCCACCTGTTCGAGAAACTCGTCGAGCCTGGTGAACTCGCGAGCCGAGCCCACCAGTTCGCCCAGGTTCTCGAGTCGGCTGGCTGCCTCGACCGATTCGTCGGCTTCGAGTTCGTCGAGGTATCCGCTGCCCTGGAGCGCCGACTGCAACAGGTCGCCAGGTGCATCGTCGAGCCGGTCGGACAACGAATCGAGCAAGCGCAAGAAGGCATCGACGCCGCGCACGGCACCGCCCACCAGACCGGCTTCGTCGGCACGACGCATGGCCTCGACGAACGAGATGTTCTCGACGGCGGCCAACGCATCGAGGCGCGCCACACTGGTGTCGCCCACGCCGCGCTTGGGCACGTTGAGCACCCGCTTCACGCTGATCTCGTCGGCGGGATTCACCACAGCGCGCAGATACGCCATGGCATCTTTGATCTCGCGCCGGTCGTAGAAGCGCGTGCCGCCCACCACCTTGTAGGGGATGCCGAAGCGCATCATCGCTTCTTCCATCACCCGGCTCTGTGCGTTGGTTCGGTAGAACGCGGCCATCTCTTTCCACATGAACTCGGCGTCGGCGTGCATCTGGTGCATGGTGCGCGCCACCCACGTGGCCTCGTCGCCTTCGTCTTCGGCGTGGTAGCGCACGATGCGGTCGCCACTGCCCTTGTCGCTCCACAGGTGCTTGGGCTTGCGCGCGGGGTTGTTGGCGATGACCGCATTGGCGGCGTCGAGAATGCCTTGAGTGCTGCGGTAGTTCTGGTCGAGCACGATGGTCTGTACATCGTCGAACGCTTCTTCGAACTGCGAGATGTTGCGCATGTCGGCGCCTCGGAAGCGGTACACGCTCTGGTCGTCGTCACCCACGATGGTGATCTGCTGGTGACCCGCAGCCAGCAGCAGCGCGATCTCGTTCTGCGCCACGTTGGTGTCTTGGTACTCGTCGATGAGGATGTACTGGAACTGCTGTTGGTAGTGCGCCAGCACGAAGGGGTGATCGCGGAGCAACTCGACCGTCTTCATGAGCAGATCGTCGAAGTCCATAGCGCCCGCCTTCAACAACCGCGCCTGATACTCGGCATAGATGTCGGCATGCTTGCGTTCGAAGATGTTGGTGGCCCGATCAATGGCCATGGATGGCGTGATGAGCTCGTTCTTCCACAGGCTCACCTGGCCGTGCGCAGCGCGCGGCGGGAACCGCTTGGAGTCGAGCCCGAGGTCGCGAACCACGTATCCGGCGAGCCGTGAGGAGTCGGCCTGGTCGTAGATGCTGAACGTACGCGGGTAGCCGATGGCCTCGGCGTTGGCGCGCAGCATGCGCACGCATGCCGAGTGGAACGTGCACACCCACATGGCTCGCGTGATCGGGCCCACGAGGGCTGCGACGCGATGCCGCATCTCGTCGGCGGCCTTGTTGGTGAACGTGATCGCGAGGATGGACGTGGGCTTGGCGCCCTCGTGGATAAGGTGGGCGATGCGGTGGGTGAGCACCCTGGTCTTGCCCGAGCCTGCACCTGCGACCACGAGCAGCGGCCCACCCCGGTAGACCACGGCATCGAGTTGGTTGGGGTTCAGCGAGTCGAGATCGAGTTCCTCTGGCATGACCCG
>JAYTNH010000114.1:0-1942 GCA_043748395.1 Ilumatobacteraceae bacterium
AGGGCACGCGCCACACTGATGGGGCGCTCGAACTCGGCGTTGATGCTGAGCGAGTGGCCGGTGAACACCGGTACGCGCACACAGGTGCCGCTGACACGAAGACCGGGGATGGCGAGGATCTTGCGGCTCTCGTTGCGGAGCTTTTGCTCCTCGTCGGTTTCGAGCGAGTCGTCGTCGACGTAGTTGCCGGCGAAGGGCAGCACGTTGAAGGCGATGGGCTTGGCGAACTTGGTGGGCGTCGGCATCGCTACGGCATCGCCGCGGTGGGTGAACTCGCGAGCCCGATCGACCACCTCACGCGCCTGCTTGTCGAGTTCGTCGACACCCGACAAACCGCCACCGCTGACCGCCTGATACGTGGACACCACGATGCGAACCAAACCAGCGTCGTCGTGCAACGGTTTCAGCACCGGCATGGCGGCCATGGTGGTGCAGTTGGGGTTGGCAATGATGCCCTTACGCGCGTTCGCGATCTCGCCAGGGTTGACTTCGCTCACCACGAGCGGCACATCAGGATCCATGCGCCAGGCCGACGAGTTGTCGATCACCGTGACACCAGCAGCAGCAAAACGGGGCGCCAGCAGCCTCGACGATGTGGCGCCCGACGAGAACAGCGCGATGTCGAGCCCGGTCGGGTCGGCCAACTCGGCGTCCTCGACCACGATGTCGGTGCCGCGCCACGGCAGCGTGGTGCCGGCGGAACGCGACGACGCGAAGTATCGAATCTCAGAGACCGGGAAGTTGCGCTCGGCCAAGATGGCACGCATGACCGAACCGACCTGACCAGTTGCACCCACAACGCCAATTTTCATGCATTCAGGCTATCCGCGCGGGTGCGTCGCGGAGCCCGAATTACGCCTCGACGACTTCGACGACTTCGACGGCCTCGACACTGCGCACTCGGGCGATGAGCCACCAGTGACTGGGATGCACGCCCTCGAACTGCCGGTCGGTGGTGCCCTCGATCGCGAAGCTGCGACGTTTGGGCGAACGGAAGATCTGGACATCGACGATCGACGTACCGAGCTCGGCCATCACCGCTGAGGGCGACAACCGATTGGCCTGCCAGCCCACGCGGGTTGCCGCACGCTGCCTGGCGAGCAGCTTGCCCACTCGCGGCAGCCGCCACATGCCGCGCATCAGCTTGCCGGCCGGCCACAACACGGTGTCGCCGGCGGTCCATGTGCGGTAGTTGAGGGCCACCATGCCGCCTGGCTTGGCGACGCGCACCGCTTCACGGGTGAGCGTGAGCGCATCGTCGTTCTGGCAGTGCTGCAGCGTGATGTAGCTGAACACCACGTCGGCCGTGGCAGCGGGCAACGCGAGCAGTCGGCCGTCGGCCACGTGCACGGTTCGGAGGCGATCGGGCCTACCGAACTGGGCGACCGTCTCGCGGCAGCGCTCGAGGAACGCCGCATCGAGATCGCAGGCGATCACGCGGGCGAACCGGCGCGTGAACGCAGCCGTCATGCGACCGATGCCCGACCCGATCTCGACAATGGTGCCGTTGTCGTCGCTGCCGTTGTCGTCGCTGCCTTGGTCGGCGTCGGCCGGCGCAAGGCCGAACACCTGCAGATAGGCGCCAACTTCTTCGTCACCGGTGCGCACGAACTCGGCAAGCGTGAGATCGCCACCAGTGCGATTGTTGAACACCCATCCGGTTTCACGCACCACGTCGTCGGCGCTGTGTTCGGCCTCGGAGGCGGTACCCGCGGTTCGCCAGGGCAGGTGGTGCTTCCGCCGTTTCATGATGGCCCCAGTGTGCCAGGCATTCGATACGCGGCGACGCGGGCGAACCCGGTCACTTGCGTTCGGGTAACGGTGCTGCGTAGGCCTGCCCGGAGTCGAGACCGAACGCGGTGTGCAGCGCGCGGGCGGCACGCTCGAGATCGGCGGCAGGTATGACCACGCTGATGCGGATGGTGCTGGTCGAGATCATCTG
>JAYTNH010000115.1:0-4897 GCA_043748395.1 Ilumatobacteraceae bacterium
AGAGCTTCTGTCTGGTCGGCAACTACGAGGATGCGTTGGTGCTGCTCTACCAACGCTGCGATGCAGGCGACGGCATCAGTCCGGCAGGAATCGGCATTGGCGCCGAACGGCGAGCATCGCTCGAGTCGGAGTTGGCCGAGAACTCGTAGCTGCCGCCTGCGCCAGACTCAGTCGAACGGCATGCGACGCCACACCGGTGCCGGCAAGTGACGCAGCACCATGAACACGAACCGCTGCAGCCCTGGTGCCCACACGATGCGCTTGCCAGCGCGAAGCCCCTTGGCAGCGACGATCGCCACCTTCTCGGGTGTGGTGGCCAGCGGTGCAGGCTTGCGGCCCTCGGTCATGGCCGAGTGCACGAAACCTGGCCGTACGATGAGCAACTGCACGCCATTCTCGGCGAGGCTGTCGCCGTAGCCCTGCGCAAAGCCATCGATGCCCGCCTTCGCGCCGCCGTACACCGGATTAGCCTTGCGCACACGCTCGCCCGCCACGCTGCTGAGCAGCACGATGCTGCCGTGCGCCTGCGACGCCAACTGGGTGCCCGCAGCGACAGTTGCAGCTACCACACCCGTGAAGTCGATCTGCGCCACCTCGGCAGCCGCAACCGGATCGGTGGTCGTGAGATCGGGATCACCCAGCACCGAGAACGCGACGATCACCACGTCGATGTCGCCATGACGCTCGGCAACGTCGGCCATGAACGCAGCATGTGTGGTGCTGGCGGTTCCCTCGAACGGCAGCACCTCGACATCGAGCGCGCCGTGGCGCAACCCGGCTGCGGCCTGCTCGCCTGCAGCCGTGTTGCGGCAACCGAGCACCACCTGCTTCGTACTCGGGCTCAGCAACTCGCGAACGATTGCGAGCCCGATGTCGCTGGTACCACCGAGCAGCACGATGGTCTGGGGTTCGCCGAGGGCGTTGTGCATGGGTTCTCCTGGGTCACGGAAACGGGTCGCGGAAACGGGTCACTGAAACGGGTCACGGAAACGGGTCACGAAAACGGGTCACGGCGTGAGGCCGAGGCGGCGCGATAGGTCGCTCTGCCACAGGCCGGCCGGATCGACCGAACGCCGAACGGCCTTCCACTCGTCAAGACGGGGATAGCCCCGCTCGATCGACGCTGCGGTGGTGTGCGCGTCCTTGGCGAAGTAGTGGCGTCCTCCGGCGTCGAGCACCAGTCGATCGAGGCTGTGCAGCAACTCGCCGAGGCCTCGCGAGCCAGCAGGCACGTCGAGGGCCAGCGTCCAACCAGGGGCGGGAAAGCTCAGCGGTGCGGCATTCGCTGCACCAAACCGCTTCAGCACCGCCAGGAAGCTCGCTGCGCCGCTCGCCGAGATTCGTTCGACGACGTTGCGCATCGCTTCTTCCTGACCGAACGGAACCACGAACTGATATTGCACCATGCCGCGCTTGCCGTACAGGCGGTTCCATGCGCCCACCAGGTCGAGCGGGTGAAAAAAGGCGCCGATGCCCTGCAGCTCACCGACACGGTGCTTGGGTGCCTTGCGGTACCAGAACTCGGCGAATGCCGCGCATGTAGCCGTATTGATCACGCCGATGGGCAGCGCCAGTGATGGCACGGCAACCAACTGGTGCGGTCCGTATTCGAGCGGCGTCTCGGCTGCCTTGCCCTCGAGCTGATCGGGTCGGGCGTGATCGCCACGGGTGAGCACACCGCGCCCCATGTGCATGCCCTTGGCCATGAGATCGATCCAGGCCACGCTGTAGCGGTACTGGTCGTCGCCCTCGCTCATCGTCGCGAACATCGAGTCGAGGTCGGCGATGCGCGAGGTGTCGACCGACATGCGGCTGGTGCCGATGGGCAACAGGTTCACCGTTGCGTCGATGACGATGCCTGTGAGACCCATGCCGCCGACGGTCGCCCAGAACAGGTCGCTGCGTTCGTGCGGGCCGGCCACCACCGTAGCGCCATCGGCGAGCAAGAGCGTGATGCTCGCCACGTGGTTCCCGAAGGAGCCTTCGACGTGGTGGTTCTTGCCGTGGATGTCGCTCGCGATCGCTCCGCCAATGGTGACGAACCGTGTTCCGGGCGTGACCGGAACGAAGAACCCGCGCGGCACGATCACCCGCAGCAGATCGTCGATGCTCAACCCGGCCGGAACCTTCGCGGTACCAGCGCTGACATCGAGCTGCACCTCGTGTGCGGCTGCCGCCAGGCGCACGACGAGCCCGCCTGCATTTTGTGCTGCATCGCCATAGCTGCGGCCAAGGCCACGCACCAGCACCCCGCGCTCGCCCGCATGGCCGATGGCTTCGTGCAGCTCGTGCGATGCAAGGTCGACGACGTCGGCGCGGGATGGGTTGGTTCGTCCCCATCCGGTGAGTGGTGCTTGAGACTCGGTCAACATTCAGTAGGGCCATTCGGGGTCGCGCCCGCTGATGCGCTTGATGACGCCGCCAAGGTGCACTGTGATGAGCAGTTTGATGAGCAGGTTCTTCGCGAACCACGGGAGCTGCGCCAGTTGCCGCACGGCATTGATAGCCACCCCACGCGTGGAGCTATCGGCGTCGGCGTTGTACACAGCCAGCGAACGGGCTCGCCCGACGTACCGGAAGCGGCGACCGACGAGCAGCTCGCGCATGATGGCCAGGGTGACCCCCAGCGACGAGAACGAGTCGTGGATGAGCAACGTACCCCCGGGAGCCACCCGCTTGCCCCAATCGCGGATGTCGACACGAGCCGGCGCGTACCGGTGGGCGCCGTCGATGTAGAGCACGTCGATCTGGCCCTCGACCTGATGGTGCGCAGCGTCGCTGAACGCGCGTACGTGCTGCACGCGGCCGGCTACTCCTGCCGTAGCAAGGTTGGCGTTGAACACATCGTGGTCGGTGGCCGCTTCGGTGACGAAGCCTTCGATCTCGTTCGGGCCCCGGTCGTTGCCGGCGTGCGGGTCGATGGCAACGATGCGCACGCCCTCGGGGGCGGCGCTGGCAAGCACGATGGTGCTGCGGCCGCGGAAACTGCCGATCTCGACGATCTGGTCGCCGTTGTGCGTCGCTGCAGCTGCGCGATAGAGCTGATCGGCCTGGTCAGGCGACATCCAGCCCTCGACCTGTTCGACCGCGACCAACGTTTCGTCAAAGCTCCGCATGGCAGTCACCCTACGTACACGCCGAGCCCGAACACGATGACCCACACGACGCCCAGCAGTTGCAGCGTGCGGTCGGCGGCGAAGATCTCCTCAGGTGCCGCACCGTGCCCCTGCTCGAGGATGAGCGTGTATCGCATGAGGGCCGTAAGCATTGGGATGATCGAGAGCTCGTAGAACGGCCAGGTCGATCCGCTGAGTTCCTTGGTATCGAACGCCCATTGGCAATAGGTGATCGCGGTGGCCGACAGGCTGAACGACAGAACGATTCGCAAGAACCCGAGCGAATAGTCGTCGAGCGACGCTCGCGCGGTGCCGGCGCCCTCGCCGTACTCGCGAAGCTCGGCGTAACGCTTGCCAGTCACGATGAACAGCGAACCGAACGAGGTCGTGAGCATGAACCAGGTGCTCATGCGTACATCAAGCCCTTCAGCACCGGCAAATGCCCTGAGCACGAACCCGGCCGCCACCGCGACCAGGTCGATGACTGCCACGTGCTTCCAGATCGCACTGTAGGTCGAGGTCAGCACGACATACCCTGCAATCGTCGCACCGGCCTGCCAACGCACGGCGGTGCCCAGCCCGATACCCGCCAGGAGCAACGCGACCCCGATCACACGGGCCAGCCCAAGTGGGATGAGTCCGGCCGCAATGGGGCGGTACCGCTTCGTGGGATGGGTGCGATCGGCCTCTACATCGAGGATGTCGTTCCAGTAGTACGTGCCGCTGCTGGCCAGACAGAACGCGACGAAGACCAGCACCGCCTTGCCGAGGAAAGCGCCGTTGTCGAGTACTCCGGCCGCTCCCGGAGCAGCGAACACCAGCACGTTCTTCACCCATTGCTTGGGTCGGGCCTCGCGCACGATCACCTTGATCATCCCTGCCATCCTTCGGGCACCGCGGTCACGCGGGCCGCCTTCACGAGTTCGCCACGGTCTGCGCGTGCCAGCAGCGCGTGATCTCCAGCGCTGTCTCCGTACGCCCACACCTCGGCATGCGTCAGGTCACGGTCGACGAGCCATGCGTCGAGTCGACGGGCTTTTTCTTCGGCCCGACAATTGAGGCCCTCGAGTCCGTCGACGAACACATCGCCATCGCGGGCCGGATCGGTGCACAGCACGTCGTCGACGTTCAATCGCGCGGCGAGCGGCCGCAGATAGGCACCCAACGAAGCCGACACCAGCACCGTGGAGTGCCCCATGCCCTGATGCCATCGCAGCCGCCCGAGTGTGTCGTCACGCAACCATTCGCGATGCACGTCATCGGCGAACTCTCGACCAAGGTGTTCGACCTGATCGACCGAGCGACGCCGCATGACTCCGCCCACCACGATCTCTTTGAAGCGATCACGGTCGCGTCGGAAGCTCGCCGCGACGGTGGCTACAGGACGACGCGCCAACGACCACGATACGCCCCGCCACCCGCCAACCCGGAGCAGGAAGGGGCGCACACAATCGCGAATCGTCAGCGTGCCGTCGACATCGAACGCTGCCACCACCGGTGGCCGCTGGGCATTGCCGCCGCTCATCGGAGGCCCTCGATCATGGTCCAGTATGCGGGCCAGCTCTTGGTGACGACAGTTGGGTCGTCGATCTCGATACCGGGAGTGCGCAGCCCCAACAGCCCGAACGCCATCGCCAGTCGGTGATCGTGGTGCGTCGCCATTGCGCCAGCGTGCGGCTCGGACGGCTCGACCACCAGGCCATCGTCGGTCTCGATGGCACGCACGCCCACTGCGTTCAGTTCGTGGCACAGGTCACCGAGGCGATCGCTCTCTTTGCCAC
>JAYTNH010000116.1:0-4919 GCA_043748395.1 Ilumatobacteraceae bacterium
GGCGCTGGCGTCATCAATCCGCTCAACCTGAGGCTTGCCGGTAAGGAGCTCGACTACATCGTTCGCGACTCCGGTACCGAGGTGGTGTTCGTCGACGCGATGTTCGCGCAGCACTTCGCGAACGCCATGGCCAGCTCCGACGCGCCGAGCCCGATCCGCCACGTGGTGCTCATCGGCTCAGGAGATGTGCCGCACACCGTGCTCTACGACCAGCTGCTCTCGGGCGCGCAGCCTGTAGTGCCCGACGAGCCCGACGAGACCGACGCCGCGCTGCTCATGTACACCGGTGGCACCACGGGCATGCCCAAGGGCGTGTTGCTCGAACACCGCGCCGAAATGTTGAACCTCTATCACATTGGCATGTCGATCTACTTCGACCCCGATTCGGTGTATCTGCACCAGACGCCAATGTTCCACGCAGCGTCGATGGGAGGCATCATGGGCACACCAGCGGCGGGTGCCACAACAGTGTTCATCCCCCTGTTCGACCCGGGTGCGGCGATGCAGCTCATCGAGCAGTACAACGTCACCCAGACGGTGATGGTGCCCACGATGGTCGGCATGATGCTGCAGCATCCCGAGTTCCGTCCCGAGCGCCTGGCGTCGATGAAGGAACTCACCTACGGCGCATCGCCGATGCCCTCGGCGATCCTCGACAAGTTGATCGAGTTGTACCCCGATCTCAACCTCACCCAGGGCTATGGAATGACTGAGTCGTCGTCGCTGCTCACCTGGCTCAATGCCGACGCTCATCGCGCAGGTGGCCGGCGCCTGCGGTCGGCCGGAAGGCCGGTGCCCGGTGTGGTGCTGTCGATTCAGAACGAGGACGGCAACCATCTGCCGCGCGGTGTCACGGGCGAGGTGTGCGCGCGGGCGGGCAACTACATGCGCGAATACTGGAACAAGCCCGATGCCACCGCCGAGGCGTTCAGCGGCGGTTGGTATCACACCGGCGATGCCGGTTACCTCGACGATGGCGGCTATCTGTTCCTCGTCGATCGGGTCAAGGACATGATCGTCACCGGCGGTGAGAACGTGTACTCGGCCGAGGTCGAGAGTGCCATCTCGCAGCATCCCGCCGTTGCCCAGGTGGCGGTCATCGGCATTCCTCACGACACGTGGGGCGAACAGGTACACGCCATCGTGGTGCTCAAGGCAGGCGCCGAGGCCACCGAGGACGACATCAAGGAGATGGCCCGCAACAACATCGCCGGGTACAAGGTGCCCAAATCGGTGCAGTTCCGCACCGAGCCGCTGCCGCTCTCGGGTGCGATGAAGGTGCTCAAGCGCGACCTACGGGCACCGTTCTGGGCCGGCCGCGAACGGTCGGTCAACTAGCCCACATGACCACTACCTCGTTTGTATTCACGGCGGAGGTACGGGAGCACAGCGGCTCGGCATCGTGGTACTTCTTGTCGCTGCCCGAAGCCGAGGCCGACGACATCGAGCAGATGTTCGGTCATCAGGCCGCAGGCTTCGGCTCGATCCGCGTCGAGGTCACCATCGGGTCGTCCACCTGGCGTACATCGCTGTTCCCCGACACCAAACGCGGCACCTATGTGCTGCCCCTCAAGAAGCCCGTGCGTCTCGCCGAAGGACTCACCGCCGGCGCCACGGCCACCGTCGCCCTGCTCGTTCTCGTGTAGCCGGTGTTCCGTATCGCCCGGTGAACGGGGCGATAATGGCGGCCTGCTACGCCTGGGCGCGGGCCTGATCCCAGGCGGCAACTCGCTCGGTGTCTTCGTAGTCTTCCCAGCGGCGCAGCTTGCCCCAGCGGATCTCGAGGAAAGCGATGGCGCGGTTGTTGTACTCGTCGACACCATCAGCGCCTGCGATGAAGTTGTGCACGCGCAGCGCGACGCGTGTGTTCCACGGTGGCCCGTTCACCAGGATGTCCTCGATCACGAACTGAATGCCTTCCGTGACGAACCGGTCGGCAAAACCTTCACACTCCTTGATGCCGCGGTGCGTGTCGTGGCGCTGCCGTCCGGTGGACACGGCGTGGTACATCGAGGCCCACGAGTTGGCTCCGGGGAACGCGATCGATGCATCGGGCGCAGCCAGCTTGAGCAGCAGACCGACTTCGCCCTGGTTGAGCTTGTTGATGCTGTGTCGCAGAAGCGCCCGTACCGTCGCCTTGTACATCGCGCCTCCGTGTGCGTGTCGTGAGCCAGTCGACGCGACCGTAGTCGGGCTGCACTGTGACAGCATCGGGGGGTGGAGGAGGTCGAGCAATACTTGCAGCGCATCGGGATGGATGCGCACGTAGGTGGACCAAGCATCGAACTGCTCACCGCGTTGCAGTTGGCCCACATGACGACGGTGCCGTTCGAAAACCTGCACGTGTTTCATCGCCGCGGTCCACGCACAGACGTCGCATGGTCGTGGCCGAAGGTCGTCGAGCAACGGCGCGGAGGATGGTGCTTCGAACTGAACGGAGCGTTCGGTGCACTGCTCGATCGATTGGGCTTCGCGGTCGACTACGTCTCGTGCCAGGTGTGGGACCCGCCACCAGTCGGCTGGGGCCCAGACCTCGACCACCTCGCGCTGGTGGTGACTCTCGACGATGCGCGATGGCTTGTCGATGTCGGCTTTGGCGACAACTGCGTGCATCCGCTGCTGATCGAGACGAGTGAGCGCGATGCGATTCCGAAGCGCACCAGGCTCGACGTGGTCGATGGCGTGGTTGAGATGTGCGATCTGGTGCCCACTGAGGGAAAAGAACAATGGGAACGACAACTGCGCTTCACGTTCATGCCGCGCGCTCTCAGCGAGTTCGAACCGCGGAGCCTCCACCTGCGCACCGACCCTGCGTCGACCTGGTGGAAGAAGCCGTTTGCCACACGCGCAACCGATGGCGCTGGTGGTCGCATCACGCTGCGGAGCGACACGCTGCGTATCACGCCACCGGGAGGTGCGACCGAGGTACGCCCCGTCGCACCGAGTGAGTGGAGCGACCTGCTACTCGAACACTTCGGGCTCTCGGATACCGGCCCCTAGTCACTGGCTGGCGCGCAACACATCCTCGGCGGCCTGACGTACTTGCCAGTCGCGGTCGCTCAGCGCAGCGTGCAACGCAGCGTCGACGTCGTCGCCGTCGAACGGCGCGAGCGCGAGCACCGCTCTTCGTCGCACTGCCGGCTTGTCGACGCATGCCGAGACGATGGCGGCCTTGCCGCGTTCGTCACCGATAGCACCGAGTGCAGCGACCGCCGCCTCGCGCACCAACACATCGTCGGCGCCCTCGGCGAACGTGATGAGCAGCGACAGAACGTCGTCGGCAACCCGTTCCTGCTCGCCGCAGGCCCACGTCGCTGTCTCGATCACCGCGGCGTCGGTGTCGCGGAGCAGCGGCATGAGCGAGATGCCCTGTCGTGTACCGGCGACTGTCGCGGCCCTGCGCCGAACTCGTGCATCGGTGTCGACGAATGCGGCCGCCAGCTCGGCGGGGGAAAGTTCACCGAGCCGTTCGAGTGCGCCGAGTGCGAGTTCGCGCACCACGGGATCGGCGTCGTCGAGTGCCCCGCGTGCGACCGTGGCATCGCCGGTGTGACCGGCCATGGCGACGGCGCGCCAGCGGGCGTTGGTCATTGTCGGAGCAGGTCGGTGAGGCTGATGACCATCCATGCCAGCGAGAATGCGATCACCGTTGCGAACAGTGCACCCAACAGGACACCCAGTGCGCCACCCGCAACGAATGCCCAGACCCGTCGCCACAGTGGGGTGGAGCGGTGCGCGAAGGTGTCGAGCTCGGTCATCGCCAAACCCTCCCTGGCGCGCAAAGGTCGCCTCGCGCGTGCCGGATCGGCCGTTGCTCTGGCAGGCTTACGCCATCCGGCCGCGACGAGTGCCACGATGGCCAGGCCGGCTATCCAGCCAGCAGCGGTGGTGACCTCGGTAATGCTCACGCAAGACGAAATGGTAACGGCGACAGACACCGATCTCGGGGCAGCGTCGCGCGCTCACAAGATCTGGGCTTGGCCGGTTGCTTTCATCGGCCTGTTGCCGATCGTGGCTGTTCTGCTCGCCAGCTTGTTGCCGAGCACGAGCCAGCACAAGCGTGACTGCTCCGAACGCGACGATGCCGGGGCGTGCACCACCTTCGGTGAGCCCGAATCCATCCAGTTCGCGATCGCGCCGGCCGACGCCGAACCCGTCGAGACACGACTCAGCGTCGAGGGTGCCGAACGGTTCGGCGGAGCGGGTCAGGTGCTGTTCGTCACTGTCACGTCGCCCGAGTTGCAACTCATCGACTGGTTCGTGAGTCGGCGCATCCCGGCGGTCGATCAGAAGAGCTACGAAGACTTGTACGGCACCGAGACCCCCCAACAGCAGGCCACCCGGGGAGCGCAGTCGATGCGTACCGCCAAAGAGACGGCCGAATTCGTGGCCCTGCAACATCTGGGTTACGCAGTCGAGCTCGTGCCGGGAGATGTGATCATCGACCAGCTCGTGTGTCTGGCTGGCAACGCCGCCGGCACCGACTGCGAGACGTGGGCGCCCGCCGATCTGGTACTCGATCCCGGTGACAAGCTGTTGACGGTTGACGGACAGGGTGTCACCACCGTCGACGATCTCGGGCCGATCCTCGCCAAGCACACAGCTGGCGACCGCATCGAGGTCGAGTATGAACGCGACGGCGAGACGGTCACCGACCAGATCGAGCTCATCGCTTCGCCCGACGACGCCACTCGCACGATCATCGGTTTCTATCCCAGCGACACGGCTGCCATCAGCTTTCCCGACGGCATCGCGATCACCATCGACACCGATCGCATCGGTGGGCCTTCTGCCGGCCTGGCGTTCACCCTCACCCTGCTCGACGAGCTGTCGCCGGGCAACCTCCTGGCCGGCAACCAGGTGGCGGTCACTGGCACCATCAACATCAATGGCGACGTCGGCGCGATCGGCGGCCTGCC
>JAYTNH010000117.1:0-2380 GCA_043748395.1 Ilumatobacteraceae bacterium
CCGCAGTTGCAGTTCAGCATCGAGTACCCGATCACCGGCCCCACCGACGGTCTGTTGCTTGCTTCCGGCGCGTTGATCACCGGCCATGCCGACTTCTTCGATGCCTGGGAGCCGGCCAAGCTGGCCGACGAGGTGAGGTTGTGCTTGCACCGCGGCGTGGTGTGCGGTATTGCCAGCGGACGCACCGACGGCTGAAGCGCGTCGACCGACCTGCCGCTACAAGCGGCCCGAGGCGATGACTCTGGCGAGGAAGTCGCGCGTTGCAGGCTGCTGTGGATCGCTGAACATCTGCGCCGGCGAGCCCTGCTCGAGGATGCGCCCAGCCTCGAGAAAGCACACCGTGTCGGAGATCTCCTTGGCGAACCCCATCTCGTGGGTGGCGAGCACCATGGTCATTCCCTGCGTGCGCATGTCGCGGATGACGTTGAGCACCTCGCCCACCAACACAGGGTCGAGCGCCGCAGTCACCTCGTCGAGCAACATCAACTCCGGTTGCATGGCCAGGGCGCGCACGATGGCAACACGCTGCTGATGGCCGCCACTGAGCTGATCGGGGTAGGCGTCAGCCTTGTCGGCCAGGTTGAACCGTTCGAGCAACGCCATCGCTTGCTCGATGGCGTCGGCCTTGGCAGTACCCAGTACCCGAGTGGGGGCCAGAGTGATGTTGCCGACGACGCTCATGTGTGGGAACAGGTTGTAGCTCTGGAACACCATGCCGATGCGTCGGCGAATGGGGTCGGGGTTGAGGCCTGGCTCGCTGATGTCGACACCGTCGAGCATGATCGCGCCGTCGTCGATGGGTTCGAGCAGGTTGATGCAGCGCAACAACGTGCTCTTGCCCGAACCCGATGCGCCGATGAGGCAGACCACCTCGTGTTCGCCCACGTCGAGCGACACGTCGTCGAGCACTACCTTGCGGTCGGCCTTGGCCCCGAACGACTTGCGCACATGCTGAACGCTGACCTTGTGTTTCATGAGCCGTATCTCATGAGCCGTATCTCATGAGATAGTCGACCCGCCCGTGCGGCGACGTTGGCGGGCGATGTACCAGTCGACCAGTCGCGTCTCGGGAATGGTGATGAGTAGGAAGATGACCGCCGCGACCACCAGAGGCGTGAAGTTGGCGGTGCGGTCTTTGATGGAGGTCGCCCTACGGAACACCTCGATTGGGCCGAGCAGGCTCACCAGCGCGACGTCTTTCTGCAGTGAGAGCATGTCGTTCATCAGTGGCGGTATCACTCGCCGGGAAGCCTGTGGCACCACGACGAACCGCATCGTCTGGCCATGTGACAGTCCGAGTGAGCGAGCCCCAGCACGCTGGCTCTCGTGCACGCCCTCGATACCCGAGCGGAACACCTCGGCAACATAGGCCGAGTAGGCGAGCACCAACGCCACGGGGCCCCACAGGTACGGCGAGTTCCAGGCGCCACCAAAGCCGAACACCGTGAACTCTCCCTCGAGGCCGAGCTTGGGGATGCCGAAGCCCACCAGGTAGATGGTGAGGATGACGGGGATGCCGCGAAAGAAGTCGGTGTACGCCGCAGCGAACGCGCGCACCGGGAACAGCACCGGGTTGCGAGTGTTGCGGCACAGGGCGATGAACAGGCCGAGGATCAAAATGAACGGCGCAGCCTGGAGAAACAGTTTGACGTCTTCCCACAGGTAGCCGATGAGCTCGGGAAAGTCTTCTCGGAAGCGTTCGCCGTTGAAGAACACCTGCTTCACCTTCGGCCAACCGCTCGACGACGTGATGAGGTATGCCGCGCTGGCTACGAACGCAATGGTGCTCGCCAGCGCTACCAATGTGCTGCGCCGCCGTTGCTTGCGCAGGAACTGTTCGCGGCGGGTGACCGGAACGCGAACAGGCGCCGACGATGTGTCGACGCCTGTTCGTTCGTTCGTCATAGCTGCCGACTGTAGATCGGCGGTCTACGAATCAGTCAGTCTTGAGCGTTGGTGCCTCGAGGTAGTCGCCCATCCACTGCTGGGTGATGCTGTCGAGTTCGCCGGAGTCGGTGAGCGCAGCCAGCGCCAGGTTGGCGCAATCGGCCAACGGGTTGTCTTTGGTGAACAGCAGGCCCCACTTGTCGCCGGCACCGCCGGCCGCCACCGGGAACTGGCCGAACACCGTGGTGCCCTCGATCTCGACTGCCGAGATGTACAGGCCAGTGGGCAGGTCGGTGATGATCGCGTCGATCTGCTTGTTGTCGAGCGCCGTCTTGGCATCGGCGTTGCTGCTGAACGCGAACGGCTCAGTGTCGGGCTTGATCACGTCGATCACGAACGACAGGCTCGTGGTACCGGCTGCGGCGCCGAGCTTGAGCGACTTCAGATCGCTGATCGACGTGACCGCTGCGCCAGGACCGTCGGTGTAGCCGAG
>JAYTNH010000118.1:0-4800 GCA_043748395.1 Ilumatobacteraceae bacterium
ATACCGCAGGGCGACCCCCTCGCAGCGATCACCCGGAAAGGCGCGGACGAAGGGCTCTGGCTTGAATCCGAGCGCCAACACGACCTCGTCGACTCCCCCACGGGCCAGGTTGGCGATGAGCCGCTGGATGATGGGCACGTGCCCGACGG
Organism: Ilumatobacteraceae bacterium; assembly: GCA_043748395.1. GTDB lineage: Bacteria > Actinomycetota > Acidimicrobiia > Acidimicrobiales > Ilumatobacteraceae > JAYTNH01. Next base: position 150 of record JAYTNH010000118.1, read on the forward strand.
GCAACATGGGTTTGGGTGTGGTCAGCGTCAGTGGCCGAAGCCGCGTGCCGAAGCCACCGACGAGGACGACTGCGCGCATCAGCCGGTGGTGGTGGTGGTGACGGCCGTATCGGCCGGCCCACTGCCGGCTGGCCCTGTATCTGTTGGTGCTGTGTCTGTTGGTGCTGTGTCTGTTGGTGCTGTGTCACCAGTCGGAACCGAGCTACCCTCGGGCCCCGTGGTGGGAACCTCGATGACGTCGCCACCGTCGACAGCGCCGAGTTCGGGGAGCTCGGCTGCCCACGGAGGCATGGCGATATCGGCGCCCTTGGGCACGACGGCCAACACGAACACCATGCCGTTGCTACCGATACGCACGTTGGTGAGGTCGGTGATGTAGTCCTGGAAATCGTTCGGCGAGGCGTAGCTCGTCCACACCCTCATCTTCACCTCGGCCTCTTTGCCCGCACATGTGGTGCCGGCGAAGAGTGCGTCGTTCTTGGTGTCGAACACGTCGCCGCCCTGGTCGGCCGGTAGTTCAACCTTCGAGTTGCTCACCTTGATGTCGTAGACGTCGAAGAACACACCCATGCGGGCCCGAGTGCCGGTGGCACGGCTCGAGTAGGGGTGGTAGTGGATGACACCGTCGCCGTGGCTGTGTACGCCGGTCTGGCGGAAGTTCTTGTTGGTGAACTGCTGTTGGCCGGTGACGGGATCGAGGCTCTGCTCTTCTTTGGTGCCCACCAGCTTGGGCTGAAACCCGTCGCACACGTACAGGCCGAAGGCGGCGTGCCAGTGGTCGCCCAGGCGCGGCGGACCGGAACCATCGCTGGGGCGACTTTGTCGCGAATAGACGATGGTGAGCAGGCCGAGCACGACGATGATGACGACGACGAGGGGGAAGACGGTGCCGCCTTGGAAGCGAACCTTCTTGCCCTTGCCCTTCGAAGCGAGCTTGGCAACCTTTTTGGCAGACGTTGACGTGGCCACGAGGGTGCGAGGTTACAGGCAGTTCAGCGCGATGCGCCGTCATCGACCATGTCGGCGTCGTCGGGGTGCGAGTTCTCTGAACAACGATTCGTACGCTTCGGCTACCACGCGTGGCGATGCGGCGGTCTCAACCCAGTGTCGGCCTGCTCGGCCCATCTGGCGGCATCGCTGCGGATCGGCCAACATCGAGCGCAACGCATGCGCGAACACCTCGGGCTGATCTGGCTCGATTGCGACTCCCCCGCCCGATATCTCGAGCATGCGCGGCACCTCGGTGCCTGGGTCGATGGCGGCCAACACGGGTCGGCCCGCAGCGAGGATGGAGTACGTCTTCGATGGCACGCTCACCCGACCGAGCCCGGCGCGCAACGGCACGAGGTGGATGTCGGCGGTGGCCAGCACCTCAGGAACACGCGCGTGCGGTTGATAGCCACTGAATCGCACATTGGCGAGACCGACCGCTCGTTCCTCGAGCGCGGCGCGTCCGGCGCCATCGCCATTGATCACGAACGTTGCCTCAGGCAGCAGCCGTGCTGCGTCGATCACCATGTCGAGCGACTGCGACAGACCGACGTTGCCCGCGTACATCACCACCATCTCTTCCCCGATGCCGAGTTCTCGCCGAAATGCCGTATTGCGAGGTAGCGGGGTGATGAACTCGGTATCGACGAAGTTGGGAATGACACGGACTCGATCACGATGGTCGTGGCGCATCTTGGCGGCGACGTTGCGTTGCAGGTCGGTGCTGAGCACCGTGACGGCCGCAGCGCGTTGATACGACAACCGTTCGAGCCAGCGCGCCAACCGAATGATCGAAGCGTTGGTGAGCGCGCCGGTCTCGACGGCCGCATCGGGGAAGACATCTTGGATGTTGAACACCAACGGCCCGCGTCGCAACAGGTGCGTGCCCCAGCCCGTGAGGCCCATGGTGAGCGGTGGCGACATCGTCAACACACCATCGACCCGACCGCCACGAAGCGACATCGCCCCAGCAAGCGCGCTGAATCCGGCAAAGCCTGCTGCACGCCTCACAAGGTTGCGTTTGTCGCTACCGGGGAATGGCGTCACCCGCGTGATGCTGCCCCACGCCGTGCGTTCGCGCCGCACCCACCGGCCGGACCATTCGGGTTCGAGCGCATGGCTGCGATACCACGGCAGCGATGTGACCACATGCAGTTCGTGGCCGAGTGCGGCGAGTTCGGTGACGATACGGGTGATCACCTCACCCGTCGGTGCGGTGTCGGGTGCAAAGTGCGGACACAGCACCGCCAGGCGGAGGGGCCTTGCGGTGCGTGACCCTGCCGGCTCGTTGGTGTGCTCTTGGATCATGCGCAGCCCAAGGCGGTGGCGTACGCCTCGGACAACGCTGCACCGGACGCCCGCGACGTGAATTGTTGAGCCCGAGCCCAGCCCGCTGCGACCAGTGCTTCGCGTTGCGATGCCACGCGATCGAGCGAGTCGGCCCACGCCGCTGCCGTGGGTGGCAGTACCAAGCCGGCTTCGCCCACCACATCGGGGATGCACGTTGCGTCGCTGGCCACCACAGGAGCACCCAATGCCATCGCCTCGATGAGCGGTGCGCCGAAACCTTCGTACAGGCTGGGAAACACCATGGCATGCGCCATGGCGAGCAAACCGTTGCGGTCTGCATCGGACACCCGACCGAGCCGGCATACGCGCTGGTCGGCGCACGCCGCGATGACGGGCTCGCACGCGCCCTGGCCGCCGATGAGCACGAGTCGCAGATCGGGGTCACGCCAGTGATCGCGCATGAGGTCGAGGAGCAGTTGGTGATTCTTGTGCGGGTTGGTGACGGCCGGGTACACCACGACGCGTCCGTCGCCCAACTGGAACTTGGCGCGTAGCTCGTCAGCGGCGGTGACATGGTGAACGAGCGCTGGCTCGATGCCGTGCGGAATGACCTGCACGCGTTCGGGACTGACGTTGAACGCGTTGATGACGGTGCCGCGTACGTACTCGCTCGGTACAGCGATGACCGCCGCGCCGCGAACTGAGCGAGGGATGACTGTCTCGAGGTAGCGCAGCTTCGAGGGGGTGAAGGTGTCGGGAAAGGTGCGGTACTGCAGATCGTGCACGGTGAGCACGTACGGCGTGCGACGACTGCGGGGCGCGGTTCCGCCGCCGTGATGAGCCAGCGCGTAGCCGCGCGAGTGACGCCTCAACCAGGTTGCCTCGCCGAACACCCGACGCGAGCGAGCCGTGCCATCGAACGGCGCGATCACGCACTGGAACTGCTGGGCGAGTTCGGGATGCGCCTCGACGAAGTCCTTGGGGACGAACAGCACGGGCCACCACGCGCGTTCGGGTTGCTCGGCGAGCCCGAGCAGCTGACGGACGAGATACTGCTCTGAGCCGCCCACACCGCCCGGGACGCACCACAAGAGGTTCACAGCAACAGGCGTGAGGGTCATCGCACCAGCTCACGGTAGGCCGCCGCGGTGAGATCGGCGGTGTAGGACCAGCTGCGACGTTGCGCGTGCGCCAAGCCCTTGGCACACAGTTCGCCAGAGCGTTCGAGTGCCTCGTGAATGCCCCGCGCGATGTCGGCGATGTCGGCGGGATCGACAAGGACGGCCGCGCGCCCGGCCGTTTCTTCCGTTGCGGTACCCCGGCTGGTGACCACCGGCGTGCCTTGGGCCATTGCTTCGAGCACGGGCAAACCATACCCTTCGCGTTCACTCGGGTAGCAGAACACCCGCGCCCCTGCATACAACGCAGTGAGGTGTTCTGACGGCACAAAGCCAAGGAACCTGACGTCGCCTTCCATGTCGAGCCCCACATCGCCCCAGCCCGCGGCGCCGGCGACGATGAGCGGCAAGGGGTGCTCGAGCATTGCCACTGCCCGCGCCAGGCCTGGCAGGTTCTTGCGAGGTTCGACCGTGCCCACGAACAGCAGGTACTCGTCTGGAAGTCGGTACAGGCTGCGCACCGCAGTGACGTCGGCGTCGGTGGCGCGCTCGTTCTCGACGCCCAGGGGCACCAAGCGCAACCGATCGGCGTCGATGCCCGCCAGCAAACAGTCGTCCATGGTGGCTTGGCTGCAACACAACACCAGATCGGCCTTGCTGCGGATGTGCCGAAGGCTGTGATTGAACACGCGGGCACCATGGCGAGTGAAGTGATCCGGTTCGTGCAGGAACGCCAAGTCGTGCAGGGTTACCACCAGCGGGGCGTCGGTGGGGCACGGGATGAGCGTGGTGGCGTGAGCGATGTCGACCCGTCCGGTGGCGCGTTCTACCTTGGGCCATCCGAAGCGCAGCCAGGTCTCGTACATCCACGGCGAGGCGATGGGTAGATGCGCGACAGGGATCGACGGTGTCCACGGGTCGGGGGGCAGATGACGGTGCCGACCGGCCACGCCGATGAGCCGCACGTCGTCGTGCGCGGCGAGGGCTTCGGCAATGCGCAGTGCCGCCACACCCGTGCCCCCGGGCACCCGGTGCCAGCACTGTTCCAGCGTGTAAGCAACCCGCACGCGCACCATCATGACCGCTGGCCAGCGGTCATGCTGCGTCGCGAAGCGATAATGGCCACGACGTGGCGCATGGCACACGCCAGACTTGGGCATGGCGCATCCCACCTGGCCGCTGTTCGACCTTCGGGTCGTGGCCCCGCAACTCGAACTCCGGTACATCGACGATCAACTCGGGGCCGAGCTCGC